>JBAUGM010000733.1:0-4408 GCA_049679725.1 Tepidisphaeraceae bacterium | reverse complement strand
TCGCCCTCCCCACAAGCGTCGCCTTCCCGTTGTGCACCAGGTGCGTCGGATTCCATGGTCATGTCGCCTTTCAGATTATCCGAAACGTCCTCCCCAAGTGCATCGCGCCGCCGCGTCCTCTATACTTTCGCGACGACATGGCAGACCAGATCGTGACGACCGACCCCGCCCTGCGCCCCGTCGCCGAGAAGGTGATGGCGGGCGTTTCGCTGTCCCAGGAGGACGGCGTCGCGCTGTACCGCAGCCGCGATCTCCACGGCATCGGCCGGCTCGCGAACTTCGTCCGCGAAAAGCTTCACGGCGATCGGACGTACTACAACCGCAACCGCCACATCAACTACACGAACGTCTGCGCCCTCTCCTGCAAGTTCTGCTCCTTCTACCGCAAGCGCGGCGAAGCCGGCGCGTACGAGATGCCGCTCGAACAGGTGATCGACGTCGCCATCAAGGCCGCCGACGCCGGCGCGACGGAGGTGCACATCGTCGGCGGGCTGCACCCGTGGCTGAAGTTCGACTATTACCTCGATCTGCTCCGCGGCATCCGCTCCGCCCGCCCCAACCTGCACGTGAAGGCGTTCACCGCCATCGAGATCGTCCACTTCTCGCGCGTCGCCCGCATGAGCGTCCGCGAGGTGCTCACCGCCCTGCGCGACGCCGGCCTCGGCAGCCTCCCCGGCGGTGGCGCGGAGATCTTCGACGATCGCGTTCACGATGAAGTCTTCAAGGGCAAGGTCCGCGCCGACCGCTGGTTCGACGTTCACCGGACGGCGCACCAGTTGGGAATCTACAGCAACGCGACGATGCTGTATGGTCACGTCGAAACCCCCGAGGAACGCGTGAAGCATCTGATCGCGCTGCGGGAGTTGCAGGCGGAGTCGCTCGTGCCGATGGAAGGTGACAAGGTGACAAGAGGACAAGATGACAAGGTGATGGAAGATACTTTGTCACCCCCTCATCTTGTCACCCCCTCATCTTGTCATCCCAGGGCCTGCTTCAACTGCGTCATCCCCCTCTCCTTCATCCCCGAAGGCAGCGAACTCGGAAACCTCCCCGGCCCCACCGGCCTCACGGACCTCAAGACCCTCGCCATCGCGCGGCTGATGCTCGACAACATCGCGCATATCAAGGCCTTCTGGATCATGCAGGGGGTCGGCCTGTCGCAAGTCGCGCTTGACTGGGGCTGCGACGACCTCGACGGCACCGTCGTCTGGTACGACATCACCAAGCGCGAGGGGGAGCGGGGCACGACCCACCAGGAACTGCACGAATCCGACCTACGGCGTCTCATCCGCGAAGCGGGCCGGGTGCCAGTCGAGCGCGACACGCTGTACCGCGGAGTCCGGCGCGATCGGGCTAGCGATCGCTTCATCGAAAGCATGCCCGCCCTCTCGGTCTGATTTTGCGCCTCTTTTCTCGCCGCGGCGGGTATGCTTGGCCGCAACCATGGGGGAAGAGAACAAACCCCGACTCGAGTACGACCGCACCGGCACCGTCGTCACGGTGCGCGGGTTCCGAACGCTTCTTATCCTGACACTGCTCAACACGATCGTGCTCGGCTGGTTCGTCGTCGGGCCGCAGACGGCGCAGTTCGTGCAGAAACAATGGCGGACTTGGAACGCACGGCGCGAGGCACGGAAGGAGGAGGCGAAGCTGCTGGCGTGGCAGCAGCAATGCCTGACTCACGCGTTCCCGAGCGACACCGTGGTTTACACCGAAGACCTGGCGCGGGCGAAAACGCTGTTGCAGCCGGGCAGCGCATACCAGTCGGTGCGCGCGATCCGTGCGAGGGTTCCCGAGTGGTCCGCTCCGATCTGGCTGCCGCCGCCGGCGCACTGGGCCGCCTTTAACTCTCCGACCGCGATCACCCACGGGCTGGAGGTGTTGGATGAAGGTGCGCTGTTGTTCACTCACGATCGCAGGACGCCGCGCGGGGAGCGCAGGCTTGTTGTCGTCGAGTTGAACGCATCTCAGAAGTTCAACTCGCATGAGGAAAACGAGGATCAGGTAAGCACCATGCGCCAACTCATCGCCCGCGCGTACGTCCCCTTCGCGCCCGGCGCCGAGGGCAAGATCGTGGCAAGGGCGTACGTGATGCTCACCCTGCCGGGTAGAGATCGGACCATCGTGTCGCGCGCCGCGGACGGATCTTTCACGACACAGCGCGGCCGGGCGCTGACGCTCTTCGCCGGTCAAGCCGACCCCGAGGACCCGTCTCACTTCACGATCCCCTATGAAATTGACGGCCAAAGCGGCATGATCGATGGCTGGATCCGCGACGATAACCTGCTCCTCACCCCGCGGACCGGCATTCCAAAGCCCGAAGGCAACCTTCAACGGTGGGAACTGGGCACTTCTTCCACAACAGCCCCATCCACAACCCGCTCCGCGCGGCCCTGAGCCGCCCCTTGCCGCCCGCCGGTCAGTCGCTATACTGCCCCGCTCGATTTTCCCCGAAGATTTGACGGAGTTGGACAATGGCGATCGAACTCAAGCCCGGCCAGACGGTTCGGGTCACTGTGAGCAGGAACATCAGCCGCGACGCGGCGCGCAAGACCATCGAACGGCTGTTCCTCAAGGACAAGGCCGTCAGCGAGCCCATCGCGGTCCGCAGCGCGAATTTTAAGGAGCTGCCCAAGCGCCGCGGCGGGTGCATTTGGACCAAGCGGCCGAACAAAGTTCACCCGACGCTCGACAAGGGCGCCAGCGCCACGATCAAGACGACCGCCCAGTCCATCAGGGACCTGAAGAGCGTCGAATCGTTCGTCCAAGTCGCGTCGGCGAAGTAGTAAACCAAGGCAGAAATCAGAAGGCCGAGGGCAGAATCAGACGGTCGCTCGACCGGTTGATTCTGCCCTCTTCGTTTGCCCGGATTTCGTCAGCCTTTTTTCCGATTCTGCCCTCTGCCCTTTGCCTTCTGCCCTAATTCGGCTTCCCGCCGATCATGTCCAGCAGGGTGTTGAGCTCGAACGGCTTGGCCATGAACTGCACGGGTTGTCCGCGGAGGGTGCCGGCTTCGTATTCGCCGCTGATGGCGATGATGCGCAGCGGGCGGTGCGAATTGGGGAGCTTCATGCACTGGTCGACGAGCTGAAACCCGTCCATGACCGGCATGCGCAGGTCGGTGAGCAGGACGTCGAAGCGCTGCGTGAGCAGGTAACCCAGCGCCTCTTCCCCGTCGCGGGCCGTGACGACCTCGGCGCCAGCCTGGCGAATGAGCCGGCTCATGGCGAGGCGCGTCGGGGTGTGGTCTTCCACGATGAGGATCTTCGAGCGCTTTTGCAGCGACACATCCGATTGACCGAGGTGGGTAACAAACTGCACTGTCGCGCCTCCATGCTGAAGCGAGTCGCTGCGGGCTACATACCCGACGATCCGGACTCGTGCAACGGCCTTTCGCCCCCTGGGGACGGATCGTGGACCCGCCACTGCCCGTCCGGTTGTAGCAGCTCGCAAGGCCGGAAGTCAGCCTTATACCGCATCGAGCGGCACGGCTCGACCCAATACCCCAGATAGTAATACGGGATGCCCGCCCCGCGCGCGAACTCGATTTCCTGGAGCACGCCGTACGTCCCCACGCCGCGCTTCGGCGCGGCGGGGTCGAAGTAGAAGTAGACGCTGCTGAGCGATCGCGCCGAGACGTCGCAAATGCCGACGGCGAGCAATCGACCGGTCGCGTCACGGTACGCGAACTCCAGCGTGTCGACGGGCGAATCGCAGAGGAACGATTCGAACGCCGACCGGTCCACTTCTTCCGCACCGTGACGGGCGGCGTTGTAGCGGCGATAGAGGTCGAACTTCTCGTCGCTCGCCCGCGCCGGCTCGACGTGCAGGGCCAGGTCCGCGTTCCGCCGCCAGCAGCGGCGCTGCGATTTGCTCGGCACGAACGTCGCGACCGGCACGCGGATCGGCACGCACGCCCGGCACGCTGCGCACGCCGGCTGGTAAACGATCCGCCCGCTACGGCGGAAGCCGGCATCCATGAACGCGTGGTAGATCTCCGGGTCGATTCGCTCGGCGAGGAATGCGCGGTTGTTCGCAACCCTGCCGGGGAGGTACGGGCACGCGTGATCGCCCGTGTTCACGAGCCGCACGTCGACCGGCGGCGCGAGCGCCGATGACAGGTCGCCCGCGGCGAGATTGATCGGTCGGCTGTCCATCACGCGGCTCGGTCCATCAACGCGCCCAACGTTATACCCTCGCGCGTCGGTAAAGCCGCCTGGTTTGATCGACGACATGATGAAAATGAGCCGCCCCTGTTCTGCGCGGGACCACGGCAACGCCGGCGCCGCGGCGGCGTGATTCGCGATTGATCAGGCGTGCAGCAGCGTCTTCACCGGGGGCGGCTGCGGGGCGCGATCGCGCGATTGCCGCGGAGCGTCGCTCACCGGTCCTGGCGCGCGTCCTGCGA
>JBAUGM010000732.1:0-2104 GCA_049679725.1 Tepidisphaeraceae bacterium | reverse complement strand
CTACGACCGCGCCCTGCGCGCCGCGAAGGTCGACCCCGACGAGGTGCGCCGCCGGCGACGCTGGACGAAACCGCAGGTTCTCGCCGCCCTCCGCGCCGCCGCTCGCCAGGGCACGCACCTGTCCGACTCGAGCGTGCGCCGCGCCCACCCCGCCCTCTACGGCGCCGCCGTCCGACTCTTCGGGGCATTCACGACTGCCCGGAAAGAGTCGCGCGTGAAGTACAAGCGGAAGACGCGGTAGCGTCCGCGCACCTCCCGGGGGCGCCACTCCACGCGAATCGTACGGTCTAGAATCAATCCGGGCGCATTTGTCATCCTGAGGTACTCCGAAGGATCTTGCCAAGGATGACAGTCCCTCACATCTGCGGCCAGATCCTTCGGAGTACCTCAGGATGACGTGCAGCGCGAAAGGGATCGAAAAACGCGGCACCTCCCTTTCCCTGCGCCCGCAAATTCGTAACATTCCTGCGGGCAATCGGTGGCGCGTCACGGATGACGCCTCACCCGGATGGGGCAACTCGGGCAAGGGAGAAATGCGATGCGCGGCGCAACATGGATGTTGCTCGGCCTGGGTGGGGTCGTCACCACCGCTTGGGGGCAAAACCTCTCGTTCACCAGCGTTCTCGATAGCGACAGTTCCGTCCCCGGCGCGGGAACGCTCTCGTTCGTCGGCCAGGTCGTCTTGCAGGACGACAACGCCGTCGCGTCGATCGTCCGTTTCGGACCGGCCGGCAACTCGACGAACGCCGTCACGTTCAACCCCACGCCCGGGAACAGCGCCGCCGCCGTCGTGGTGAAGCAGCAGGACGCGCACGCCGCGTTCGGCGTGTCGGGCGGCGGGGACTTCGACGAGTTCCACAACCTCGCCGCCGCCGGTGGGAACGTCACGTTCGCCGCGGTCGAGGAAACCGTTACGACCGGACGGGGGATCATGCGCTACGCGCACGATGCGACGTCGCCGCTGCGCTTTGCCATCCACTTCGACGGCGACATGATCAGCGGGTCGCACGCGGCGCTCTACACCGACTTCGGCCTGCCCGCGTACGGCGTCAACAGCGCCGGGCGCCTCGTCTATTCGCCATGGACGGTCGCGCCGAGCCCGTTGCACACGCAGTTCGTCGCGCGGTTCGACGGGACGAGCTCCACGCGCATCCACGACGCGTCCACCGGCGTCGGCAAGTTCAACCTGCTCGACTCCTACTTCCTCACGCGCAAGTCGCTCACCGAGAGCGGCCACGCCGTCTTCGTCGGCGACGCGGGGGATGGGCGACGCATTTACGACGTCGCGCCGAACCCGTCGCCGATGCCGAGCGTCCGCGTCGAGAAGTCGCTCGAGGGCGGCGTGTACGAGCCGCAGCAGTTGCTCGCTGCGACGGGCGATGCGGCCATCGGCGCAACGCTCTTCCGCGCGTTCAAGGATCGGACCAACCCGACGAACGACGACTGGAAGAAGGGCGCGCTGCTCGTGCAGTCGCCCACCGGGCTGCGCGAGTTGGGCAGCTTCGACTTGTCCCCCGGCAGCGGCGTGAGCGGGCCGGAGGTGACGGCCGAGATGAGCGACAACGGCCGCATCGCGGCGTTCCTCCCCGATGCCAACGGTGGGCATGTCGTCTACTACGACGCCGCCGCGGGCGGCATCCCGCTGAACATCGCCGCCGTTGGCACGAACGTCGTCGGCGGATTCTCGATCGCGCAAGTCGGACGCGACGGCCTCTCTGTCCCCATGGTCAACGAGAACGGCACGATCGTTTTCGACGCCGTCCTCACGGACGGTGTTGACCAGCGCGATGCGCTGCTCGCGTGGACGGTCGGCTCCGATGATCCGTTCGTCGTCGTCAGGGTCGGCGACACGATCAGCATCGACGGCAACGACGAGACGATCTTCTCGCTCGCCACGATCGGTCCCATGGCGCTCGGCGAGTTGTACTACGATGCCGACGTGCGCAAGGACGGATTGAACGACGACGACTTCCTGGCGTTCGGCGTGCGCTACGACGATGGCGCGAGCACGGCGATCCTCCTTACCCAGATCCCCGAGCCCGCCGGCGCACTCGTGCTGCTCTCGCTCGCCGGTGCGACGCTGCTCCGGCGCACGGGAGGGCGA
>JBAUGM010000731.1:0-6727 GCA_049679725.1 Tepidisphaeraceae bacterium | reverse complement strand
CGTGACAATCGCGCACGGCCATCTCGCGATCGCGCGAAATGCCCTGAAAAACCGCGCGAAAAAATCCTGGCAAATCCGATTTTGTCGTAACTCCTTTTGCGCGTTTGTCACGACATTCGCGCACGATTGGTAAGATGGATGGGGGATGCACTCCGTGAACTCCGTGCTCTCCGTGGTGAATAGTCCGGGTTAGACGAATCAGGCTTGAATCGCGTGCTCCGTCATCCTGAGGTACTCCGAAGGATCTGGCCGCGAGCGCGAGGGCCTCACCGATTCTGGCTAGATCCTTCGGAGTACCTCAGGATGACAGGGCAGCGGATGCGCGCACGTTTCAAACCTGATGCGTATTAGACGGGCGAACGCTTCGGGTGGCGCGCGTCGGATCAGATCCGCTTCGTGAAGTGCACGCACGGCAGCAGGACGCCGCCGGTGACGGGGTGCTGGTGCCGTCCCAACCCACGGCCAACGTAATCCGGATGGAGATAGACCGCTTTGACTTCATCGCCGTGCAGGACCGAGAACCCCACGACCCGGCCCTCGACTTCCGCGACGAAGAACACTTCCCCTGCCGCCATCGCGTCGCGGTACTTCTCCGGGCTCTTCCACCCCGCCCAGGCGTCGATCTGCTCTGGCGTGTAGTCCTTCGCGCAAAGCTGCCGGATCGATGCGACATGCACCGGCGTGATCGCCTCGGCGTCCGCGGGCATGGCGCGGCGGATGATGCAGGATTCCATGACTTGCTCTTCACCGGCACGCACCCAGGCTGCGCGCGCGAAATCCTCTTGATTTTGTCGCGTCCACTCGTCACTCATGTCGACCACGTCATTCATGGCTGCGATCCGTCATCCTGAGGTACTCCGAAGGATCTCGGGTTCACGAAACGCTCTCGACCCCGAGATCCTTCGGGGAGTACCTCAGGATGACGTCGGCTCGGCACAATCCTCGCCCTCCTACTTTTCACATCCACCAGTTCAGGTCGACATCCTTAAACACGCTGTCGTGCAGGTCCGTCTCCTGCACCTGCACCTTCTCGATCTCATCGAGTTCCCCGCCCGCCGCGAGTTTCTCCGCCAGCAGCGTCGTGCGGTCGAAACGCGTCGCGTGGCCGCTGAAACGCTGGATGCCGTAGTCGACGGCGCCCTGGCTGTGGATGACGAACGGCCAATCGCTCGCCTGCAGAAGCAGCAACTCGCGGGCGGACCGTTCGAGCATCGTCTTCACTTCGGGCTTGGTCTTCCACGGGAGCTCATGGAGCAGTTTGAGCATCCGGCCCTCGGCGCGGTACTCGATTTCCCAGATCCAGCGCGTGCGGTCGTTGATCCACACGCTGTGGTTGCCGTTCTCGCCCCAGCTTCCTTCGGGCATGCGCACGACCTTGTCCGGCGGGTGATGATATAGCGCTTCCTCGGCGGTCATCAGCTTCACTTGCGGATCGCGGCTGAGCGTGAAGATGACGTCGCGGATGAAGTTGATCCCCTCGAACCACCAGTGGCCGAAGAGCTCCGCGTCGAACGACGCGACGCAGACGCCCTGGCGCCCGCTGAAGTGCTTGTACTCGCCGAGCACGTGCTTGACGGTCTCGCAGAAGTGCTGGCTATGCTCGAAGAGCTTCGCGTGGACGTCATCGGGGTAGTAGGGATCTTTGCTGGAGAGCGGGGCCTTGTTGTCGGTGATCTTGTGATAGCGCAGGCCGCGCTCGCCGTGCTTGCGGTGGAACTCGAGGTACTGGCCGGCGCCGGGGTAGCCGATGGAGCCGGACCAGACCTGCTCGCTCACCTTCGGGTGCCGCGCAAAGGCGAACACCTTCGGCGGCTCGGGATGGCTGACGACGCCGACGCCTTCCAGCGGGTGCCGCCAGCCGCGGCGCTGGTCCCAGTGGAGCTGCGTTTCGTTGATGCCGCGGAAATCGCCCTTCTCGAACGTGCCCAGCGGTTGCCCGCCGGTGATCAGGTGCGTGTCGACGAAGAAGTGCGTGACCCCCGCGGCGGCGATGAACATCTCGAGCCCCGGGCGGTTGCGCGGGTTGTCGTAGAGCACCGCGGGCATCCAGTGCTCCCAACTCGGGCGATAGGCGCACTCCGGCAGCCACATCCCGCGCGGCTTGATGCCGAGTCTTTTCTCGCTCGTCGTCGTGCCGGCGGCCATCTGCGCCCGGACGCACTGGTCGTTGAGCAGCAGCGGCATGTACGCGTGCGTCGCGTTGCTGGTGAGGATCTGGATGTGCCCCTCGCGGAATCTCGACGCGAACTCCCTGGGGATGTCGCGACCGATGCGCTCGAACTGTTCGATCTTGGCCGTGTACCACGTCGCCCATCGCTCCGCTAAGTAAGCGGCGTGCAGGTCATTCTTCTGCTCGAACTCCTTGCGATCCTGATTCGCGCGATCGACGCGCTCGTTGAGGTATGTGATGAATCCGGACTTGAACCGCTCATGCGCGAGTTGCTCCAGGAGAATCGGGGTGAGGCCGATCGTCAGCGCCGGCCGCGCCTTGTGCAGCGCCACTTCGCCGATCATGTCGAGCAGCGGCAAATACGTCTCGGCGGCGGCCTCGTAGAGCCAGGCTTCGCCGTGGGGGTAGCTGCCGTGATGCAGGACGTAAGGGAGGTGGCCGTGGAGGACGATGCACAGGCTGCCGAGGGGTTCGCCATTGCTCATTGCGAAGGCCATCGTAGCGGGGTGAGGAATGGATGCCTATGGAATCCCGACATGGCGCTGTCCGGCGCGATTCATCATGAGGGCGACGTCTACGCCCACCCACGAGCAATGAAAAGGCAACCGCGGAGTCGCGGGGGCGCGGAGGAAGGACGCGGAGAGATGTGCCTATAGCACGTCGTCTCCTTCCTCCGCGTCAGTTCTCCGCGTCTTCGCGACCCCGCGGTTGCCTTCTCTGCCGTCGCACGCCGTTGCTCGATGGTCGCGGGCACGGAGCGGGCGGAGAAGAGGGGCCGGGTTGCGTCTTGCGACGCGCCGCGGCGCTCGACCTTGAGCGACGCTTGCCCCTCTCCTCAGCCGCGCGTTATGGCGACGGGCGCCCCCCCTACGCCCGCCGTCGCAACTCCTTCCGCCCGCTGGTTCGTGCCCCATCGCCCGGAGCGGTGACCGACGCCGCCCTTTTGGAAAGCATTCACTAACTTAGTAATTACTAACTCAAGAATCGCGCAGCGTCAAGTGGAGAATAATCCCGGCGTCGGCGCGTTTCCTTTCTGGGAGGATGGGAGCGGATCGCGATCAGGTCGATGACGTGCAGTCCTGCGGCTGCAACTTGCGTAGCGTTCGGCCGTCCAATGAAATTGGCGCGGGGACACAATCGGATGGCGTTTGCGACCCCCGCTGTTATATAATTGCCCGGCGACAAGCGACGGCGGGCATGCCATGTCTGCCCCGCCGACCGGGCAAATTCGATTCGGAGAGGCGTTTGGTGTGATTTCGGAATCTCGCCAACTTCCGCCGTTGCCGGAGATCGGCCACCCCGAGGCGTACTACGCCAAGCTGGTTCACCGCGCCGACTCGGTCGGCAACAAGCACGCCCACGAGGCCTACAAGGTCGCCCAGTACATCACCCTCGGGCTCGACGAGCACCTCACGTGGGAAGAGAAGCTGAAGTACTTCCATCACGCCCTCAAGCGCCACTGCGCCCCCCCGCCGCTGCCGGATGACGACGTGTGGGTCTTCTACCGCGGCCTGGCCGATCTCGTGCGCCAGCACGCGGGGCAGGAAGCGTTACGCATCGCCAGCACCGAGGACGACCTGTACGCCGCCCGGCTCGCGATGGGCCAGACGCGCGAGCAGATCGAGGACGAGGCCGAAGAGTTCTTCGGCCGCCTCCTCCCGCCCGAGTGCCCGGAGTGGTTGAACGAAGACGACTACAACCAGCTCAAGCTGATTCGGGATCAGTGGATCTAGACTAGCGAGTGCCCCCGCGCGTGACGCGTTACGTTTAGCGGCTCCGCTTGCGGGGCGCGTCTGGGTGCGCTGACGTACGAACCGGGCGCGATGACAAACGAGCCCGCTGAACGCGCCCCGCAAGCGGCGCCGCTAAACGGGGAAGGCTTACCGCGCCGGTTGTGTCGTCGGCGCCAGGTCCTCCTGCATCACCGCGACCAGCGAATCCCCACCGTGCGTGATCGCTTCGGCGTAGCCCTTGCGGATCTCCTCGAACGACTTGTCCGCTTCTGCGGCCTTCCCCTGGTCGCGATAGTGGTGGCCGAGCAGGTAGCGGGCGAACGCGCCGACCTGCACGCCGTTGCCGTAGTAGCAGTCGCCGTATTTCTCGATCGCCTGCTTGAGGAGTTGTTCGCGCTCGTCGCCGCGGGACCACTGGGCCAGGTACAGGACGGCGCAGCCGGTGCGATTGAGGTCGGGGAACTTCTCGATCATCGTCTTGAGGCTGGCGCGGGCCTCGTCGCTGCGCCAGTTCTTGTTGGCAACCTGGTAGAGCGCCTCGGCCTCGGCGATCTGATCGCGGGAATATTTGGCGCTGTCCTTGCGCATGCGGGCGCGGGCGAGGTTGCGCTGCCGGTCGCGCTGGGCGGCCGGCGCCGCGGTCGGCGAATCGGATTTCGACGTCGGAGCCGATGCGGGCTGCGCGTCACCGGGTTTCGCCAACTCGGCGGGTTTCTTCCACTGGTCGTAGTCGCGCGTATCCGTGTCCGGCACCATCGCCGTCTCCTGCGGCTGGATCGGGAACGGGCTGGCGAACGGGATCGGATCGGCCGCGCCGGCGCCGAGCTTGCGCACGGGTGAATCCTGCGCCAGCGCGAAGTCGCGCCGATCGACCGAAACGAACGCCGGCGCCGCCTTCTCGTTGCCCGCCGGAAGCGGCGCTGGCTTTCCGAGGATCTGGTAGTCCTCCGGATTGTCCCAGAACACGTTCCCGCTCACTACCGGCTTGGGCGTGCTCGCAGTTGCCGACGATCGTATTGCCCTCGACGACGTCTGCGTTGTTGAACCAGCAGCTCATCGCGTCCATTTCGTTCCGCCAGAACACGTTCCCGGTGACGCGGGCCAACGTCTTGCCCGACGCGTAGATGCCGCTGCGCGCGTTGGCAAAGATCTGGTTGTCCTTGATCGTCGGCGAGCAGTTGTCGTAGCGGACGCCGTGCCACGCTGAGCCGCTGATCCGGCAGCGCTCGACCACGCTGCCCTCGCCGGTGATCGTGACGCAGCGGTGGTAGCAGTTGCGGACGTCAGTGTTCACGAGGTGGACCTTGGCGGGCTTGGCGTCCGCCATGCCGCGATCTCCCGCGTAGACGCGCACCCCCACGTTCCAGATGGCCGCGACGAGCGACCGCTCGATCCGCACGTCCGACCCGTTGACGATCGAGACGCCGTTGGATGCCGGCCCGACGATCGCGCATTCGCGCAAGACGCATGCAGACGCGCCGTCGAAGAGGATGAGCGTCTCACCCGTCAGGCGATCGGGGCTGCCCGTCGGCGCGCCGCGCACACGGAGGCCGGCGATCGTCACCCCAGCGACCCTCTTCACCATGATCGTGGGCGGCTGCGTACCGGCGGCCAGCTCCATCGCGATCCGGGCGCGCTCCTCGGGGTCGGTCGTCGCCTCCAGCTTCTTGAAGAACTCGTCCTTCTGCTGCTGCGACAACGTCCCGGCCTTCTCCGGGCCGATGATCGTCTTGTCCCAGCCGGCGCCGGCGAGGGTGATCGGCTTGGTGATCGTGATCGATTCCGGGTAGAACCCCTCGCCCAGCGTGATCGTGGCGCCGTCGGGCGCCTTGTCGATGGCTTTCTGAAGCGACGCGCCGGGCGCAACGGTAATCGACGGACCGGTTGACTCCGCGCCGGCCGGCTTCTCCGGCGCTTGTCCGCGCACCGGAATGATCGCGACGATCCCCAGCAGCGCGACCACCGCCAACCGACCCGTGTGCGACAGCGACTTCGGCGGCGGCTGCGCGATGATCATCGCCAGACGCCTGCGAAGCGTCGCCAGACGCCCCAGCCCGGTTGCGCCCAGCGGCAGTCGAATCGGCCGCGCGATCGATTCCATCGCGCTGATCAGCGCATCGGCGTAGCTGCGCCGCCCCGCGGGCAGCACGGAGACGGCCCACGCGTCGCAGCACTGCTCCTCGGCCTCGCGCAACCCGCGCCGCGCAACCCACACGAGCGGGTGCCACCACAGCGCGACCGTCACGGGCAATTCGAAAAGGCGAACCCAGTGATCGCGACGGCGCAGGTGGGCCAGCTCATGCGCGATGACGCCCGCCCGCTGCGCGGCCGACATCGTCTCCAGCAACCCTGCCGGCAGGACGAGCCACGCCTGACCGACGCCGAGGAACCACAGCATCGGCGATAGCGCCGCCGACACCACGCACGCGCGGGGCGGCCGGGCGAGCCCGAGTTGTGACGATATTTCCTCGATCTCGCGACGCAGCGACGCGTCGACGTCGCGCGCCCCGCGCAACGTCCGGCCGAAACGCCAGACGCGCACAGCGGCGATCAGCAGGAAGACCAACGATCCGCCCATCCACGTGCCAAGGACGACATAGCGCCAGTCCACGGAAGGCGATATCGCAAGAACCGCGACATGCACGGCCGGCTGAGGCAACGGGTCGGGCGGCGTGGCCGATGCGTCGACGACGCCCGCCGTCACGTTCGCCGCCGCAGGCGCGGGCGAGGGGCTCGGTATTTGGACTTCTTCCGCGATCACCGCGAAAGGCGGCGCAATCGGCGCGACGGCCCGCGTCTGGCTCGTCCCCTCCATCACCGGCAC
>JBAUGM010000730.1:0-1923 GCA_049679725.1 Tepidisphaeraceae bacterium | reverse complement strand
CTGCCGGCTCGATCGCATCGAGACCGACCCGCGCGACAAAGCCACGCAGGCGATCCTTTGGCGGCGCGCGGCCGGGAACCTGCCGCACGCGCGGCTGGGCGACTTCAACTCCGCGCTGATGGAACTGGGCGCGACGGTCTGCACGCCACGATCCCCGCAATGCCTGATCTGTCCGGTCAGCGCGCAGTGCGAAGCGTTCGCTGCAAGCGTGCAGGACAAGATCCCCGCGCCGCGCAAGGCGAAACCGACGCCGCTGCTGAAGCGGGACGTGCTGTGCGTGCGGAGCGGCGCGAGCGGCCGCGAAGCGTGGCTGATCGAGCAGCGCCCCACCAGCGGTCGCTGGGCGGGCATGTGGCAGTTCGTGACGATGGAGCGGAACGGGAAGCGGCCGTCCGCCCGGGACGTCGCCCGACACGTGGGCGTGAGCGTGGCGACGCCCAGGCTCATCGGCACGGCGACCCACGCGCTGACCCACCGCCGATACGCGTTCGACGTGTACGTCTGCACCGCCCGCAACGGTTGCGAGCCCCGGCAGGATCGACCCCGCAGATGGGTCACGCGGGGCGAGCTGGACCGGTATCCGTTGCCCCGCCCGCACGTGAAGGTCGCCGGGATGCTGGAAGGTTTATGACGCCGGCCGCGCGTTAGCGGACCGTCAGGGGCGGCATATCCGGACCACGCGGCCCGCTAAGCCGCAAGCGGCGAGTCCGCACGCTTTGCCCCGCTTCGCCCGGAATCGTATATCTCGGTTCAAGGACCGGCTCGTTTCATTCGCCGGGAAGATGGGATGAATGCTGCACCGACCAATCCGCCGCTCGATGCGCCCCGGCCGCGCACGGTGACCGTGCTGGGCTTTCTGGTGACGACCGCGTTCGCGCTGAGTTACCTCTGGTCGTACGCGCTCACCAACGCCCTGCTCGCCCGCGACGTGCTGGCGCACTGGGCGCCGGGCGCCGACCCCCGCCCGCGCTGGCTGGCGCTGACGTTCGTGTCGCTGCTCGCCCTCTTCGGCGTCGCCGGGTGGGTCATCCGCAACGCCAGCAGCCGCCAGCTCCGCTCCATCGACGCGCTGGCGGACGAGACGGAAGAGTTTCGGATTAGCGACGCGTAGTGACCACGCGTCGCTTTCTTGCCCCCTCTACTGCATGCCGTCAGCTTCACCACGTTGCTCGCCGGCGGCGTTGAACGCCGTCAACTTGCTCGGCGCGCGGCGGGGACCGTCTAAAAGGGAGCGCACGATCTCGAACGTTGTCATCCTGAGGTACTCCGAAGGATCTGGCCGATCCGTCGATGAAGCCAGATGATTCGGAGTACCTCAGCATGACACCGGATGGTCGCGACGGTCGAGAATCGTGGCCGGGTATTTAGCCCGCGGCCGGTGCGAGGGTGGTGCCGGTGTCGGCGTTGCTGGATGACGATACGTTGCCGGCGGCGTCGAACGCGCGCATCGTGTAGACGTACGCGGTGGATGGCGTGAGGCCGGTGTCGGTGTAGGTCGTCGTCGTGCCGCTCACGGTCGCGACCTTCGCGCCGTCGCGGTAGATGTCGTACCCGGCGACGCCGACGTTGTCGGAGGACGCGATCCAGTTCATGCCGACGGTCGTGGCGCTGGCGCCCGTGGCGCGGAGCGTGCCTGGCTTGGAGGGCGCGCTCGTATCGGCGGGGATACCCGTGCCGGCGTGGGTCGTGCCGCTGTCGGTGTTGCTGGACGAGGAGACGTTCCCCGCCGCGTCGAACGCGCGCACCGTGTAGACGTATGTGGTGGACGGCGCGAGGCCGGTGTCGGTGTAGCTGGTCGTCGTGCCGCTGACCGTGGCGATCTTCGCGCCGCCGCGATAGATGTCGTACCCGGCGACGCCGACGTTGTCGGAGGACGCGACCCAGTTCATGCCGACGGTCGTGGCGCTGGCGCCCGTGGCGCGG
>JBAUGM010000729.1:0-1545 GCA_049679725.1 Tepidisphaeraceae bacterium | reverse complement strand
CTCCAGGACCTCGCCGCCCTGCTCGTCGTGGACGAGCTTCTTCAGAAGGTTCTTCATTGCGGACTCCTTGTCTCGCTCACCGTCCCCACGCTCGCATGCTCTCGTTCGCGCACGCCGCCCAATGCGGCGCGCCTCACACGCGAGTGCAGCGCCGATGTGGCACGGGCTGCCTGGGATTTCATCGGAGATCGGCGGTAACACCTTTACCGCATGGCACGGAATTGCTGCCGAACGCGGAAAGGCTGGATGGGCTAGACGTACATGCGCTCGGCGAGCGTTTTTCTCGGACCGAAGCGCGACTCGGACAACTCGTCGAGGTTCAGGTCCGCCGGCCACGCGCCGCGGGCGAAGCGTTCCGCCAGCGCCTCGCCGATCCCGCGCGACTGCATCACGCCGTGCGCGCTGAGGCCGTTGTAGTTGTAGATGCCGGGGCGATTCGGAACGTCGCCGACGATGGCGGCTTTATCGGGCGTGAGCTCGTAGTGCCCCGTCCACCCGCCGGCGAGCGTGGCGTCGTTCAATCGCGCGATCCGCTTCACGAGGCGCGGGCGGACATGCTGATCGTAGTAGGCTTGCCCATCATGCGCGAAGCTGTGGCCGGGCGACTGCTCGGGATCGCTCCAGCTCACAAGCGTGCACGGCCTGCGATCGTACTCGTAGTGGCGGAAGTAAATGTCCTGCGGGTAATCGATGAAGAACGGATCGGGCTCGAGGTTCACGTCCGGGTGACGCAGGAGAAAAACCTGTCGGGGCAGCGGCGTGATGGGCAGCTCGCGGCCGTACAATCGCGCGACTTCCGGCGCCCACGGCCCCGCCGCGTTGACGACCCGGTCGCAGGACACGACCAACTCGTCCGCCGGTTCCTTCGGCGGCTTGTTTGACGTTGCCTCGCCGTCGGTCAGCGCCCGCTTGATGCTGCGCGGGGATACGCGACGCATGGTCACGCGGTACGGCGAGCGCTCCGGGTCGATCCCCACCACCTGCCACCCGCTCAGCAACTCCACGCCGCCCGCCTGCGCGTGGTTGATGTAGTGCGTCCGCAGCCGGTGCGGCGACAGCCGCCCGTCGAAGGGCGTGAACGTCGCCCCGGCCAGGTCCGACACGTCATCGAGCACCGGGAACTTCTCGCGCAGCTGCGCGGGCGCGAGCTCCTCCACGGGCAACCCGAACGACCGGACGAGCGGCAGAAACACGCGCGCCTCGTCCCACAGTTCCTCGTCGTACATCCACAGGTACCCGCGCTGCCGAAAGTCGAACTGCTTCGCGTGCTCGAGGTAATACCGCACCGATGCGAGCGCGAGCTTGATGTTGATCGGCTCGGCAAACGTGCAGCGCACCCCGCCGCCGTTAAGCTCACTCGACCCGTACCGGCCGAACACGTCGAGGTCGACGATCGCCACGCCCTGCCCCGCTTTCCGCTCCGCCAGCGAGCAGGCGAGGGATGCGCCCGCGACACCGGCGCCGATGATGAGGGTGGGGATGGAGTGCATGGCTCCTGGATTGTAGCGGCGACGCCTGCGTCGCGGTCGCGGCGTAGCCGCGAGT
>JBAUGM010000728.1:0-6463 GCA_049679725.1 Tepidisphaeraceae bacterium | reverse complement strand
CCCTCTCCCCCGCCCTCTCCCCGGAGTACCGGGAAGAGGGAGCTCATACACGCCGTCATCCCCCGAGAAAATGAACGAACTTAACGTTGCGCTCCAGGCAGCACCGCGGGTTCCTTCCCGTAAAGAGCAAGAGGAACCCGCGGTGCTGCGCACGCGCCGCCAAGTGAGAGTGCTTGGCGCGTCGTTTTTTGCGTTTCCCAGATCGAAAGCGCGACGCGCAATTGTTGCGCGTAGGCAACATCCCTCCCAACCCTCCCCTTCGCGCGACGATCCACCCGCGCGCGACGCTGCGCGTCCGATAATTCACACCCGCGTTCTCTGATGTTTGACGCTGGCGCAGCGGCGGGATAAAAGTTACAGTCGTTACTATCGGACGTCGCCCGGTTCGCACTTGAATCTTCTCGGACGGGCTCGCGCCGCGCGGGGTATCGTTTGGTCACCATGCAGACGACTTCCTTGACTTCCTCGCAGCAAATTATTCGCCGGGTGCTCGTCGCCGCCTGCGTGATCTTCACGCTGGGCGTGGCGGGGACCGTGGTCGGCCGGGCCGCGTCGGGGGATCAGAGCAAGCAGCCCGCCGAGGCAGCGACGCCGGTTGTCGAGGAAGCGTCGGTGCAGTTGGCCAGCGACAAGATCGCCCCCGCGATCCTGGAGAAGGTCGCCCTCGCCCCCGAAGTGCTCTCCGCAGAGTTCGTCGCCCCCGCGTCGATCGTCCCCGTCGTCATCCAGCCCAAGACGCGCACGATCGAGATGGAAGTCACCGCCTACTGCCCCTGCACCAAGTGCTGCGGCCCCCGGGCCCAGGGCATCACCGCCAGCGGCAAGCACGTCAGCCACAACGACGGCCTGTTCGTCGCCGCCGACCGGAAGTTCGCCTTCGGCACGAAGCTGCTCATCCCCGGCTACGCCGCCGGCAACACCGTCGAAGTCCTCGACCGCGGCGGCGCGATCAAGGGCAACAAGCTCGACGTCTATTTCCACTCCCACCAGGAAGCCCTCAAGTGGGGCCGGCAGAAGCTGACGGTCACGGTGATCGACGGGTAAGCGAAACTCGACCAAGCCAAACGCCAATTAGCCGCCTCGTCTTGCGAGGCGGTTTCCATTTGTGAAGGTGGCAGGCGGGCAGACCACGACGCACGTCATCCCGAAGGGAGTTTTACGACCGAGGGATCTCGGGCTCGAGAGTCGTTCTTGGGCATCAGGCCGATCGCGCCGACGAGCATGCTCAGCAGGATCTGTGCGATGATCCCCAGCGCGGGCGGGAGGTCCACGCTCTTGCGCTGGATCATCACCAGCCGCGGGCGCGGGCGCGGAATCCTCATGGACGGGCTTATCGGACCTCGGACGGTTGGCCATAGGTCATTGCGTTGTCGCACGCGCAACCGAGCCCAGGCAACGGGGAAAGTGGCGGGGCTCACCGTCGCGGACGAATCGCGGAATCTTCCGGCGGCGTCGGGAGTTGCGGCACGTGGCATCGCCGCCTAGTCTGATGACCCCCGCGCCGCCAGCGCGGGCGTGCGAGCCCAAGATGTCCGCCCTTCCCGCCGATCTTCTCTAGATGCCCGACGTTCCGCCCAGACCCGCCGATTCCGCCCGCCGCGTTCACAGCAGCGCCGCGGCCGTGTTCATCCTCATCGCGCTCGTGCCGTTCATCGGCTTGACGGCGACGATGGGTTTCTGGATCGCCAACCCACTGCGGTTCAACCCCCGCTCGGTCCTGCACGTGACGGGGACGCGACCCGGCGACGGCGCCCGGAGCATCCTGCCCAACGCGTTCGTCGCCGCCGACGTGTACCTGCCGAACAAGGGTAAGGGCGTGGACGCGAAGTCGATCACCGTCGATTCGGTAAAGCTCTACCGCGCCGCCGATCGCGCACCCGTCAAAGCGACGATCAACACCTCCGGCGCCGGCGACGCGATCGTCCTCCAGCCGGCGCAGCTGCTTGAGCCGGAGACGGCGTACACGTTCGAGGTCACGACGAGTCTGAAGGACACCGCCGGCACGCCGTTCCATCCGTACACGTCCACCTTCACGACCGCCGCGGGCGCGGCGACGAGCGACTACCCCATCGCATTTGAGAAAGTGCCGCTCGGGCAGAGCGAAGGCGTGATCATCTGTCTCGCGCTGGGCCCGGACGGAAAGCTCTACGGCGGGACGTTCGACGGTCGCATCCTGCGCTACGCGATCGAATCCGATGGCACGCTCGGCCCCGGGCAGGTCATCCCGACGATCCAGCGGTACAACCAGGGCCCGCGGCTGATCACGGGGTTGCGCTTCGACCCGATGGCGCCGCCGGGTGAACTCGTGCTGTGGGTCAGCCACGGCGCGATGGCGCTGGAAAAGGCGCCCAACTGGAGCGGCAAGATCAGCCGGCTGCGCGGCGCGGATCTACAAGCGTGCGAGGACGTCGTGATCAACCTCCCGCGCGCCTACCGCGATCACCTGAACAACCAGCTCGAGTTCGGCCCCGACGGCGCGATCTACTTCAACCAGGCGAGCATGACCGCGACGGGCGCGCCCGACCGCAAGTGGAACATGCGCCCCGAGACGTACCTCACCGCTGCGATGCTTCGTCTCGACCCGCGACTGATCAAAGGGACCCTCGACGCGAAATCGATCGCAGCCCCGAACGCAAGTTCGGGGGAAGGCGCCCCCCTGACCGTCTACGCCACCGGTGTGCGCGTCGCGTTCGATCTCCTCTTCCACTCCAACGGCGTCCTCTACGTCCCCATCAACGGCTCGGCGCACGGCGGGAACACGCCGGCGAACAAGGCGCTGTCCGTACAAGGGATCGAGGCGGTCTCCACGCAGCCAGACCTGCTCCTCCGCGTCGAGAAAGGCGGATACTACGGCCACCCCAATCCCGCGCGCGGCGAGTACGTCCTCAACGGCGGCAACCCCACCGATGGCGCCGATCCCATCGAGGTGCGCGAGTACAGGATCGGCACCAAGCCCCAGCCGAACTGGCGCCCGCCCGCATATGACTTCGGCAAATCCGTCTCCCCCAACGGCGTGATCGAATATAAGTCCGCCGCCTTCAACGGGCAGTTGCGCGGCAAGCTCCTCGTCACCCGCTACAGCGGCGGCGACGACGTGATCATCCTCACGCCCGGCGCGGGCGGGAACATCGCCGAGTCCGTCAGCGGCGTCAGCGGGCTCGGCGGGTTCATCGACCCCCTCGACCTCCTCGAAGACCCCCGCACCGGCAACCTCTACGTCGCCGAGTTCGGCGGGCAGAAACTGACCCTCCTCCGCCCCCGCCCGGGGGGTTTCAGCCACGTCTTCCGCGAACGCGTGTCGCGGTAAGCGATGGGCGGGAAATCGGGCAACAAACCACCTCGCGCGGCGTACCATCTACGTCCGCCGCAGCCGCGCATTTTTATCGTGAATGTGCCAAAATGGGATCGGCGGCAATTCCGTGCCGGTAGGCGACGCAACGTGCGGTAATGCGGACGCCACGTCATCCCGAGGGAGCCCTGGCGACCGAGGGATCTCGGGCTCAGGAGCAACTCTCGAACCCGAGATCCCTCAGGTCGCTAAGGCTCCCATCGGGATGACGTGGCCGCTCGGATTCGCACGATGGCGGAGGTACGACCAGGCATGAAGCGCGAACGTCATCGCCGACGAGTCATTGGCGCGATTCTTCTCTCGATGTGCGCGCCGGCTTTCGCCGCCGCACCCGCCACCCAACCCCTCATCGACTTCGCCCGCGACGTCCAGCCGATCCTTTCCGACAACTGCTACTTCTGCCACGGCCCCGACGCCGGCCATCGCAAATCGGACCTGCGCCTCGACATCCTCGACCCCAAGGAAGGCCCCACCGCCAAGCGCGAAGGCTACGCCATCCTTGTCCCCGGCAAGCCGGCCGAGAGCGAGATGATCCTCCGCCTCACCAACGAGGACGAGGCGGAGAAGATGCCGCCGCCCAAGTCCAACCGGAAGCTGACGCCGAAGCAGATCGAGACGATCCGGCTGTGGGTGCAGCAGGGGGCGCAGTGGGGCAAGCACTGGTCGCTCGTCGCGCCGACGCGCCCGCATCAGCCGGACGTGAAGGACGCGAGCTGGCCGAAGAACGCGATCGACCGGTTCGTCCTCGCGCGGCTGGAGAAGGAAGGAATCAAACCGTCGCCGCAGGCGGACAAGGCGACGCTCATCCGCCGCGTGACCCTCGACCTGACCGGCCTCCCGCCGACGCCGGAGGAAGTCGACGCGTTCGTCGCCGACAACTCGGCCGATGCGTACGAGAAAGTCGTCGACCATCTCCTCGCCAGCCCGCGCTACGGTGAGCACATGGTCTGGTCGTGGCTCGACGTCGCCCGCTATTCCGACACCAACGGCTACCAGAACGACCCGACGCGCACGATGTGGCCGTGGCGCGACTGGGTCATCCGCGCGATGAACGACAACCTGCCGTTCGATCGGTTCGTCACCTGGCAGATCGCGGGTGACCTGATGCCTGTCCCGAGCGGAGCCGAGGGGCCCAGCGCCACACAGGACCAGCGCCTCGCGTCAGCCTTCAATCGCAATCACCCCTTCAACGGCGAGGGCGGGCGCATTCCCGAAGAGACGCGCGTCGAGAACGTCATGGACCGCGCCGAGACGACGGCCACCACCTTCCTCGGCCTGACCGTCGGCTGCGCGCGCTGCCACGATCACAAGTTCGACCCGATCAGCCACAAGGAATACTTCTCGTTCTACGCCTACTTCAACCAGAGCTCGGAAACCGGCGGGTTCGAGTACGTCAATGGCGGCAACGTCCTGCCCGTCATGAACCTCACGAGCGACGCCGAGCAACGCACCCTCGCGTTCCACCAGAAAACCGCGAAGGAAGCATCGGACAAGCTCGCCGCCAAGCTGCCGGAGATCGACGCCGCCCAGGCGGCGTGGGCGAAGACGGTGACGGCGGGGGCATGGAAGGTCGCGCCACCCACATCCGCCCATTCGACGGCCGGCGCGTCGATGCAGGTTCAGCCGGACGGCGCGGTGCTCGTCTTTGGCGCGAGCCCCGACAACGACATCCACGAGGTCGTGATCAAGCCGACAACCGAGAAAGTCACCGGCCTGCGCCTCGATGCGCTGCCGGACGACTCGCTTCCGCAGAAGGGTCCCGGGCGATCCACGGAAGCCGGCAACTTCGTGCTCACGTACGTCGAGGCGACGGCCGTCCGAACCTCCAACGCCACCAACAGGACGCCGTTGAGCTTCGCCGGCGCCGATGCCACCTTCTCGCAAAAGGGGCTGGACGTCGGCGGCGCGATCGAGGCCGATCCGAAGACGGGCTGGGCCGTCCTCAAGGCGCCGGACACGTCGAAGCTGAGCGCGACGTTCAAGCTCGCCAACCCCATCGACTTCGGCCACGACGCGGAGATCCGGTTGCGGTTTCACTACGCGTCCGAGCACAAGAAGCACACGATGGGCAAGTTCCGCCTGTCGCTCTCCGATGGCGAAGTCTTCCCGCCCGCGGTGTCGGAGGCGTTGGCGGTCGCGGCCGATCAGCGAAACGATGCGCAGAAGAGCCAGGTCCGCGACTATTACCGCACGCGTGTGTCGCCCGACTTCAAGGCGCTCAGCGACGCCGCCAACGCTGCGAAGCAGCGCGTCACCGATTTCGAGAACGGCCTGACGAAGGTCATGGTGATGAACGACGCGAAGCCGCGCGAGACGTTCGTGCTGAGCAAGGGCGCGTACGACAGCCCGACCGATCAGAAGGTCGAGCCGGGTGTGCTCGCGGTGCTCAATCCGCTCCCGGAGAACGCGCCGAAGAACCGCCTGACGCTGGCGAAGTGGCTCGTCGACTCAGGCAACCCGCTTACCGCCCGCGTCACGGTCAACCGCTACTGGCAGCAGTTCTTCGGCACCGGCCTCGTGAAGACGAGCGAAGACTTCGGCGTGCAGGGCCAGCACCCGTCGAACCAGGAGCTGCTCGATTGGCTCGCCGTCGAGTTCCGCGAGCGCGCGTGGAATGTGAAGGGGATGCACCGGCTGATCGTCACCAGCGCCGCCTACCGCCAGTCCTCAAAAGTCACTGCGGAGTCGTTCGAGCGCGATCCTGAGAACCGCCTCATCGCCCGCGGCCCGCGCATGCGCCTGCCCGCCGTCGTCATCCGCGATCAAGCCCTCGCCGCCAGCGGGTTGCTCGTCGAGAAGCTCGGCGGCCCGCCGGTCAAGCCGTATCAGCCGCCTGGCATCTGGGAGGAGGCGACATTCGGCCAGATCAAGTACGAGCAGGACCACGGCGACGCGCTGTACCGCCGCGGCGCGTACGTCTTCTGGCGCCGCATCGTCGGGCCGACGGGCTTCTTCGACGCGTCATCCCGTACGGTCTGCACGGTCAAGCCCAACCGCACGAACACGCCGCTGCACGCGCTGACGACGCTGAACGACCCGACGTGGACCGAGGCGGCGCGGGTGCTGGCCGAGCGGACACTGAAACGAGGCGAGAGCATCGACGAGCGACTGACG
>JBAUGM010000727.1:0-6848 GCA_049679725.1 Tepidisphaeraceae bacterium | reverse complement strand
TCCTTCGGAGTACCTCAGGATGACGTATTTACGACTCGATTGTTGCCAATCGCAACTACGGCCAAATCTGAACTTCGCTCTCCAGGTGGATCTCGTTCCGGTCGAACACCTTCTCGCGGATGATCTTCACGAGTTTCAGCACGTCATCCGCCTTGCAGCCCGGATGGGCGATGATGAAGTTCGCGTGTTTCTCGCTCACTTCCGCGCCGCCGATGCGCATGCCTTTCAATCCGGCTTGATCGATCAGCGCGCCCGCCGACAGCCCGCGGGGGTTCTTGAACATGCAGCCGCAGTTTTTCGTGTTCAGCGGCTGGGTGTTCCGCTTGTACATCCAGATTTCCTTGGTCTTCTTCATGATCCGGTCGGGATCGTCCTCGTCCAGCTCCAGCGTCGCGCCGAGGATGAACTTGGCGGCGATGTTGGTGGAGCGGTACTCGAAGACCAGGTCGTCTTTCGTGCGCTCGAAGATCGTTCCGCCGGTGTCCATGACGGTGACGCGGGTGACGACGGCGCCGATGTCGCCGAACTTCCCGCCCGCGTTCATGCGGATGCCGCCGCCGATCGTGCCGGGGATGCCGGCGAGGCACTCGATGCCCTCCAGCCCCTGGCGGACCGTGCGAACGACGAGCTTCTGCATGTCGACGCCCGCGCCGACTTCGACGCTCGTCTTGTCGAACTTCACGCGGCGCCAGAATTCCTGGTCGAAGCGAAACACGGCCCCGTTCACGCCCTGGTCGCTCACGAGCAGGTTCGCGCCCAGGCCGAGGACGTAGATCGGGATCTCGTTCTCCGTGCAGCGTTGCGCCGCCGCCTGTAGCTCCTCAACCGAGCGCGGCCGAACCCACCAGCGCGCGGGGCCGCCGATCTTGTACCACGTGTGCGGCGCGAGGGGGTGGTTCTCCGTCACGCACTCTTCGAGGCCCTCGAACGGGTTGGCTGTGTGCAGGATCATGTTTCTCCACACCCACTAAATGCTGCGCAATCTTGCGCGCTCGTCATCCTGAGGTACTCCGAAGGATCTCGGGTTCGAGCACACGCCCCGACCCCGAGATCCTTCGGAGTACCTCAGGATGACGTGGCTCGTTGTCGACGCGCTTGGCACGCTTCAACCAACGAGATCTCGACCAATTTCCCAGACGTTGCCCGCGCCCATCGTCACGACCAGGTCGCCCTCGCGAACCTGAGCGCGCAAGTGATCGACGATCACCTTGAACTCCGCGATGTGGCGCGCCTTCTGTCCGTTATTGTTCACCCGGTCCACCAGATCTTTGGCGCTGACCGATTGTTTTTCCGCCTCGCTGTCGCGGACGAAGTAGATGTCCGGACAGATCGTCTCGTCTGCATTTGTGAAGGCCGTTGCGAAGTCGTCGAGCAGGAACCGCGTGCGGCTGTGCTGGTGCGGCTGGAAGACGCAGATGAGCCGCTTGGGCGTATAGCGCTCGCGCAGGGCGGCGAGAGTGGCGCGGATCTCCGTCGGGTGGTGGCCGTAATCGTCGACGACGACGGCGCCGTTATATCGACCGACCTCCATCATCCGCCGATCCACCCCTGTAAAGCCGCCGATGGCATCGGCGGCGAGCGCGGGGTCGATGCCGCACGCCGCGCACGCCGCGACCGCCATCGTCGCGTTGAACAGGTTGTGCTGCCCCGCGACCGACAACTGGAGTCGGCCGACGACCTTGCCGTCGCGCCGGATCTCCCCGTGATGGCAGCCATTCTCGATGCCGATGGGGGTTGTGGACCAATCGAGGGAACCGCGCCCCGCAAGCGGGGCGGCTAAATGTGGAGATGCGCTCGTGAGCCCGACGCGCTCGACGCGCGCCTTCTGTCCCGCGAGGACGCGTGCAACCTGCTCGTCCGCGCCGTTCGCGATGATCAACCCGTCGCTCGGCACGAGTCCCGCGAACGCCCGGAACGACTGGACGATGTCGTCGATGTCTTTGTAGCAGTCGAGGTGGTCTTCCTCGACGTTGGTGATCAGCGCGACCTTCGGCCGGAGGTTGTGGTAGCTGCGGTCATACTCACACGCCTCGGCGACGAACAGGTTGCTCGCGCCGCTACGGCTCCCGCCACCCAACTGCGGAACGGTGCCGCCCACGACGAAGCTCGGGTCGCCGTCGCATTTCAGCAAAGCGTAGCTGATCATCGCGGTGGTCGTGCTTTTTCCGTGCGTCCCCGCGACGGCCACGCCGAATCGCTCGGCCATCACCTGGCCGAGCATTTGGGCGTACTTGATCGACCGGATGCCCAGGGCTCGGGCGGCGGTGAACTCGCGATTGCCGTCCGGAACGGCAGCAGTGCGCACGACGAGGTCGATGTCTTTCGAAAGCAACTCGCCGATCTGGTCGCGCGAAATCCGCGCGCCGCGCTTGGTGAGTTCGAAGGTTTGATGGTTCGGATTCGGCTCGGATCCGGTAACGATCGCGCCGCCGTCGAGGAGCATGCGGGCGAGGCCGCTCATGCCGGACCCGCCGATGCCGATGAAATGCACGCGACGACCCGCAAAGCGGCTCGTCGATCGCGACTCCGTTCGCAACCCACTCACGACTGGCTCCATGTGCGGAGGCATGTTACTCCCAGCGGCAAGATCGGGCAAACGCGAATGATTGAACCGCAGATGAACGCAGATGAACGCGGATAACAAGAAGAGCCAACCTCTTCCACTTATCTGCGTTCATCTGCGTTCATCTGCGGTTCAACTGTTTGTTCTTATCGACCCGACGTGATCATCTGCGTGATTATCGCCGCCACCTGCTCGGCGGCGTCGGGCTTGCCCAACGATCGGGCGGCGGTGCCCATGGCGTGGCGCTTGCCGGAGTCGGAGATGAGCGGCTCGATCGCCGGGCGAAGCTTGGCAGCGTTCTTCACCGCGTCTTTTTCGTCGTCCAGCAGAATGGCGGCCCCCGCGTCGGCGAGCACCTTCGCGTTGGCGCGCTGGTGCAGGTCCTTGTGATAGGGATAGGGCATGAGGATCGAGGGCACGCCGCAGGCGGTCAGTTCGGCGCAGCTGCTCGCGCCGGCGCGGGCGATCGCCAGGTCGGACACCGCCCACACGTCCGCCATCGCGGGGGTGAAATCGATGACGCGGGCGTGGACGGTTTCCAACCCCCGATAACCCGCGCGAACGGCGTCGGCGTGCTCCCGGCCGGAGAGGTGCAGCACCTGCCAGCCCTGGAGCGTCATCCCCTTGAGCATCTCGATGACCGCTTCATTCACCGTCTGCGCGCCGAGCGACGCGCCGGTCACGAGCAGCGTCCGGAACGACGGGTTGAGCCCCAACCGCGCGGCCGCGGCTTCGCGCGTGGGCAGGGCGCGGATGTCGGCGCGGATCGGGCAGCCGGTCGTCTTCAGCCTCCCACGGTGCGCGGGTGACACGTGCTCGGCCGTCTCCTCGAACTGGCAGCAGACGGCCTCGGCGTAGCGCATGAGGTACTGGTTCGCCTTGCCGGGGATGACGTCGGGGTTGAGGATGGCGGTGGGGGTTTTCTTCTCCGCCGCACGCTTGATGGCGACGCCCGCCGCATACCCGCCCAGCCCCAGCGCGGCCGCGGGTTTGCGTTCGCGAATGACCGCTTTGACGAGGTCCTTCGTCTCCCGCCAACTCTTCCAGAACTTCAGCAGCCCGCCGACGCTCTTGACCGGCGGGACGATCGGCTGCGGGATGAATTCGAACCCGGTCGGCTCGAGGATGACCCGGTCGATCTCGCGCTGCGTGCAGAGGAAGACCGGCTTGCAGTCCGGCATCACCTTGCGCAGCGCTTCGGCCACGGAGATGCCCGGGTACAGGTGCCCGCCGGTCCCGCCGCCGGCCAGGAGAATGGTGGGTGAGTCAGGCAAGGAGGGTTCGTGGTTCAGGTTCAGGAGGAAGCGGGCTCGGGAGCAATGGCGTCGAACGGGTTCGTCTGGCCCGTCGCCATGACGGGAAAACCGGGACGGGGACGGTTTTCTGCTCTCTCGTCCTCCATCTGTTCCGGATGCTCGTACTTCAAGACGCTGTACAGCAGCCCCAGTGCCGCACACGTGATGACCAGCCCGCTACCGCCCGCGCTGATGAGCGGGAGGGACAACCCCTTCGTCGGCACGCTCACGGTGGCAACGGCGATGTTGATCATCGCCTGCAACCCGACCATCGACGTCACGCCGAACGCAAGCATGCGCCCGAACGCGTCGCGGCGCTGCTTCACCGCCTGCCACGCGACGTACAGGATGCCAAAGTACATCGCCACCGTCAGCAGCGCGCCGAATAATCCCAACTCTTCGCAAATGACGGCGAAGATGAAATCGGTCGTGTCTTCCGGCAGATAGCCGAGCTTCTGGATGCCGTTGCCGAGCCCCTTGCCGAGCACGCCGCCGGTCGAGAAGCTCAGCAGGCTCTGGACCATGTGATACCCCTCGCCCTGCGGCGTGGCCCAGGGGTCGACAAACGCGGTCATCCGCTTCCAGCGATACGGCTCGCTCATCACGAACCACGCAGCCGCCCCCAGTGCGGGCGGGATGATGAGCAGGAAGTGCCACAGCTTCACCCGGCCCGCGAGGAGCATCGTGAACGCGCAGGCGCCGATCAGTGCTGCCGTGCCGAAATCCTGGATGACGACGAGCAGGCACATCCCGCCGATGGGGACGAGCGTGGGGATGAGCCCCTTGTAAAAGCTGCTCACGTCGACCGGCCGATTCGTCAGCCACCAGGCGAGGTAGAGCACGACGGCCCACTTGGCGATCTCCGACGGTTGCACCTGCACGATCCCCAGCGGCAGCCACCGCCGGGCGCCGTTCACCTCGATCCCGACGTGCGGGATGAGCACGATGAGGCAGCAGAACGACGCGATCGCGCCGAGCCACAGGATCGGATTGCGCCACAGCCGCGTGCGGCGTCCGAGCCACGCGTAATCCACGTTGCCGACGACGAAGAACGCGACGACCGCGACCATCGCGTAAACCAGGTGCCGCATGCCGCGCTGCGTCCACTGCCACTTGGCGTCGCCGGTGACGTTCATCGCCGCCGACTGGACCATGACCACGCCGAGGAAGAGCAGGGCCAGCACGCACAGCGTGAGGATGTCGCGGTGCCGAAGTCGGTAGATGGAATCTTCCATGGCGTATGGCCGTTATCGGACGCCGGGGAGCGGGGGCTTGAAGATCGGGGGCACAAGCGAGGACGTCGCGCCTCGCGAGGTTGTCATCCTGAGGTACTCCGAAGGATCTAAAATAGGAGCGCACGATTCTCGAACGTCGGTCGCAATGGTCATCCTGAGGTACTCCGAAGGATCTAGCCACAATCGGCGAGGCCCTTCCGTTCGAAGCCAGATCCTTCGGAGTACCTCAGGATGACATCTTGCGGATCCAGATGTTCGAGAATCATGGCCGCTTATTTTAGACGAGGATGGAGGGCCCTTTCACTTGTGGCTGGATCCTTCGGAGTACCTCAGGATGCTCAGGATGACAAGCGCGAAGCCATAGACGTTACCGCCCCCCGCCGGCTTCGACGGCGGACTGCTTTTGGTCCGCCGTCATGAACCGTCCCGGCACGCTCACGGGCCGGCCGTCGATCTTTACCGTGACGCTCGCGATCGTCCCCGGATCCGTCCTCGGCGGCAGGAACATGAATTTGCCGACCAACTGCCGACCCGGCATGACCTCAAACGGAGGCGAGAAGGCCTTCAGCGCCGCTTCGCGATCGGTCCTGGCCGATTGCAGCACCCCGACGACGTCCGGCAGCGGCTTGCTCGTCCCATCGGCGAAGTGGACGGTCGCGCCGGTCGGGTCGAGGGTGAACGAATCACCGCCGCGCGAGTTGTCGATGCCGACGATCAGGGGGGAGTTGTCGGGCACCGTGACGAGCGTGATGGCGGCGCCTCGATACGGGAGCAATCCCACCCATCCGGCTTGTTGGAGAAACGCGTCCTCGCCCTGCTGTTTGATCTGCTGCCGTGTCATCGGCGCAGCGGACGCGGCGCCGCCGCCTACGCCGCCCGCGCCCTTCTTGAACGGGCCCTTGCCGCTGAGCAGCATCGAGAAGAGGAAGATGTTGAGCCCGATGATCAGGCCGTTGAGGACGATGCCGGTGATGGCGGGCATCAGGATGCTCTCGGAGCCGTAGCGCTTGACGCCGACGAGCGCGAAGATGCCCGCCGCCAGTCCCCCGAGGATGAGCAGCAGTTGCAGACCCGCGATCGCGAGCCCCACCGACGGTCCCGCCGAGCGCACGCCGACCGTGCAGCAGCCGAGCAGGATCGCGACGAGCGGCGCCATCCACGAGAACTTCGCCGCCTGCTGATAGGTGTCGGCCGCGATGCCGCCGGTCGTTTGCGCACGCGCCACCACGCGGCCCGCGCCGGGCATGCGCATCCCGGTGCGGAAGTTGTACCCGCACGCGGTGCAGAGCACGGCGGTCGGCGGGGCGGGGGTGCTGCAGATGGGGCAGGCGATCTGCTGCGGCGCGTCGTCCGTCGGCAGCGGCGGCGGGGGACGGTTCGCGCCCGACCCGGATGGTCGTCGCGACGATGGCGCAGCGATCGGCTCCGGCACGTCCGCCATCTCAAAGGGGTCTTCTTCAAGCACGGCGCCGGGCGCTTCGCGCGGCACGGCGATGGCCGCGCCGCACTTGCACTTGGCCTTCTTCCCCGCAAGCTGCGGCTTCCACCTGAACTCGCGCCCGCACGCGGCGCACTTGAACTTCGGCCCATCCAGTTCACTCATGGCCCGTACCCCTATGCGGATGCACGAAAGATTTGCTGTACCGATGGCCCGAAATGATGCGCCTCTGCGCGGAGAGCGTAGCGAACTTCCTCTGACCGGGTCAAATGGCGTCGGCGCTTGCGCCCCCGGCGGGGCAGAGCGCCAGCGCCGCC
>JBAUGM010000726.1:0-3416 GCA_049679725.1 Tepidisphaeraceae bacterium | reverse complement strand
CCGCGCCAGCAGGCCCATCGCCCCGACGGTGAGCAGGCCGAGCGACGCGGGCTCCGGCACGACCACCGAGAGCACGCCGGTCGTCGGGTCGAAGCTCAACTCGCCCGCGCCGTACGTGGCGCTGAGGTCGACGATCGAGTCGAAGTCGCCGGTGCTCGAGGCGAAGTTGAACAGGTCCCAGGCGTCGACGCCAAAGTTGCTGGAGAAGTCGACCGCGAGCGTGCCGTCGAAGGCGACGGCGCCGCTGGCGAGGATCGTGTCGAAGTTCGAGCCGGCGCCGGGGCCTTCGATTTCGAAGAACGAGGTGCTGCCATTGTCGAGCGTCAGGTTGCCGACGTCGAGGGACCCGACGCTGGCGCCGGGGCTGATGGCGCCGCCGGTCTTGACGGCGATCTTGCCTGCGACCGTCCCGTCGCCGCCCAGCGTGCCGCCGGAGTTCACAGTGACCGGCGTGGTGGCCGAGAGCGAACCGGTCACGAGGAGGGTGCCGTCATCGATGAGTGTGTCGAAGCCGTAGGAGTTGACGTTCGTGAGCTCGAGGGTTCCGTCGCCGGTCTTGCGCAGGCCGCCCGAGCCGCCGCTGAGGATGCCGCTGAGCTTGGCGTCGACCGCTGCCGAGCCGTTGGCCACGTGGACGGTGCGCACGATGGGTGTGCCGAAGGCGCCGATCAGGTTGATGCTGTTGACGAGGTTGACCGTCCCATCGGCGTCGTCGGCGCCGAGCTTGAGGGTTGCGAAGGACGGAAGGAAATTGGCGGTGGACTGCCAGGTGACCGAAGCGCCGAGATTGACGGTGCGCTCGCCGCCGTAGGCCGCGAAGCCACCGCCGGTGCTGAGGAAGCGGACTTGATTGGCGCCCGTGCCGAGGGATCGCGTGAAGTCGCCGCTCGCCGCGGTGAGCGCGACCACGCCACCGTTGAGCGCGAGGTTTCCGCCGCCCAGCGCGGCGGCGTGGCTCAGCTTCAGCGTTCCGCCGGTCACGGTGGTCGTGCCGGTGTAGCTGTTCGCCGCCGTCAGGTCGAGCGTGCCGGGGCCGGCCTTGGTGAGGCCGGTGGCGTTGGTGTTGTCGACGATCGTCGCGTCGATCGAGAGCGCAGCGGCGGTGTTGTTCTGGATGACGACCAGATCCTGAAGTGCATTGGTGGGGCTGATCGCGCCGCGGAGCGTTCCACCAGTGATGCTGGTCGGCCCGTTGCCCGAACTGGTGACCAGGATGCCGCCCGTCGTGAGGATGTTGCCGCCCGCGTTGATCGAGCGCGTCCCGCTGTTGTGGAAGCGGAGGCTGGTGGTGGTCGCATCACCCGCCAGGGTGGTGTCGACGCCGGCGGACATGTCCGCGTTGCCCGAGAGGGAACTGGCGCCGTTGGCGGTGTAGAAGCCGCCGATACTGGAGCCGGCGACGATGTTGCGGGCGTTGCTGGCCAGCACGTCGGTGGCCGCCCAGTCCGTTCCACCGACGGTGGCGAACGCCGCGCCGTTGGCGGTCATGATGGCGTTGTCGGCCCCGACGGTCGTGGTCGGGGCGCTCGTATCGATGGGCAGGACGAACGCGCCGGTCGTCGGCAGGGTGAAGTCCACCGTACCGCCGACAAGGCGCTGTGAATTCGAAAGCTTGCCCAGGTTGACTGTCAGGCTCGTCGCGCCGTTCTGGTCAGCGACGACCGATGATGCGCCCGGCAACACACGAAAGCCCACCAACGAGTCGTTCGCCTGATCGTTGTTGAACTCCTGAAAGTTCACGTCTCCCGCGCCGCCTCCTTTGACGACCAGTGTCCCGCCCGCCAGGTGCAGGCCGGAGGTTCGCGAGCCGGTGATCGTGTAAGGCGCGACACCATGTCCGTTGTTGATGATATTCGAGTCGACGCCGGACTGGCTGAAGTCGAGGAGCAGGGTTCCGCCTTCGACGAGCGTGCCGTTGGCGGCGCCACCGCCGTTGCGGTGGCCGAAGACATTGGCGCCCGTCAGCACCAGGGTTCCGTCGCCCCGCTTGATCATGCCGGAGCTGTCGTTGCGCGCCTGGGTCGCGGTGTGGCTGATGATGCCGCTGAGGGTCAGCGCGCTGTTGGCCTCAACGCTGTAGGCCTTCTGAGTGGTATTCGTCGCCATGATGTTGCCGGCGAACGAGTTGTTCCCATCGTAGTTGTGGACCATCCCCACGCCGCTGGTGGAATTGCTCGAGTTGAGGGACAGGGGAACGGCGCCGACGTTGGTCGTTCCGTTGGCATCGCCCTTGAACGCCAGGGTGGACTGGTTGGTGATGGTGACGGACGGCGAGGACCCCAGGGCATTGTCGTGCGCCAACACCAGCGCGACCTGCTGGCCGCCCAGCGTGGTCGCGCCGCTGTAGGTGTTGTTCCCCCGGAGAACGAGCGCGCCTTGGTTGAAGTTCTGGTTCAGGGTGCCCGAGCCGCTGAGGACGCCGGCCAGGGTGATCTCAAACACGCCGTTGGTGTTGAGCCGCTGGCTCGTGCCGATCAGTTCGATGTCGCGCGTGTAGGTTTCGGTGATCGAACTGCCCGGCGTATCCAGGCGCAGGTTGGTCGTTGCATCGAGCTTGATCAAGCCGGCGGCGCTGCCGAGCGAGCTGTTGCCGTTGTCGGTGCGGACGGTGCCGGCGCCGGGGGCGGCCGAGCCTTGCAGCCACAGGACGCCGGTGAAATTGTTGTTGGCGATCGGCGTCCACGTGCCGGCGCCGGTGTACGTCACGTTCATGTTGCCCGAGAGCCGCGGGCCACCGTTGTTGTGGGCCGAGAAGCTGTACGTGCCGGTGGTCCCGCCGGTGTTCGTGATCGTGATGGAGGAGGGAATGACGGAGGTGTCGGGCAGGGCGGGACCGGGATCGACGAAGAAACTGCTGCCGGCGGTCTGGGTGAAGTTGAACGAGTTCAGGTTGATCGTGAGGCCGTCGCTGAACTCGCCGTAGGTGATCGCGCCGACGGTGATCGACTCGCCGAGCGAGACGGTGCTGCTCGACGGCGCGCCGAAGGCGGCGTCGCTCCCCTGAGCCCACACTTGGCCGCCGTCCCACTGGCCGACGGACGTGCTCCACGTCCCGCTGCCGCCGTCCCACGTTGCCGCCCGCCCGGGTACGGCGCCCGCTGCCAACGTCGCCGCCACCGCCGCCGCCAAAACCGCGTTCCGATTCGTCCGCATTCGTCCCGCTCCTTGACCTGAATTCGATTCGAGATGCGCACAGCCCTGCCACTCTGAATACGAAAATCTACCACTGGATTTCTATAACGCAACATAATAACTTCGCCAAGGCGTATAACCTCTCTCATCTGCCGATGACGTCTGACGTTAGGATGCTTCGCGCCATGAACGATGCAGATCGACGGAAGTGAAGGTCCAAGCCGTATTTGTAGACAGAGCGAGTAATCTAAGTGACGAAGCGGGGAGGGCGAGGCTCCGCCCGA
>JBAUGM010000725.1:0-13569 GCA_049679725.1 Tepidisphaeraceae bacterium | reverse complement strand
GCCCTGCGGCTCCGCCGCGGGTTCTTCCTCCCGATCCAAGGTCACCGTCGCTCGCGAGAAAGAACCCGCGGCGGAGCCGCAGGGCTCTCGCTGGTGGACGATGCGAGCATGTTGTTTCAAGCCTGTTTTATCGGGCCCAAATGTTGTCCACGCGCCGTCCACACGTCCGGTAAATCTGTGCACGGCGCGTTGACGAAAAGTTTTTTGTGAACGATCGGCGTCGGCGCTACCGATGGTTGGAGCGTTGTGAACGTCAAATCCGATAAAGACGGTCTTGTCAGTATTGTTGACCGAGACTATTCTTCGCCCCGTTCCGTCAAGGACTGATTGGAACCGGGTAAGGGTTGGATGAGCGATCCCGGGGCAGGGGCCGCTCAACACCACGCGGGGATTCGTCCCCCACCACCCTTACCGCACCTCGCACGGATGCACACCAGCACGGACGAACCTAGCACGCGGGCATGAGGCCGGCTCCCACCGGGGAAAATGCTGCGCCGCCGACGCATCACCGGCGCGACGCATGCGGTGGACGGTTGTGCCTCAAGGTGTTCGACGCTTCGGAGGAGCGCGGGCATTTCGGGGGCTGTAACGGGCAACGCTGTCGCGGTGGCGCGTGGGACAGACTTCTCACGCACATCGCCGCGCCGGCGCGGGCAGGCAACGAAATCAGGGAAGGAGATCGAAGTGAGCTGCATCAGCGCACACGATCCGCAACTGGCGCGGTTGGCCGACGCGATCGCTCAGCGGGTGGGACAGCAACGGTTCCATGTCTGGTTCAACAACTCCACGCGACTCGATCTGAAAAACGACGGCCTGGAGATCGCCGTCCCCAATGACTTCATCAGCGAATGGATCGGCACGCACTTCACGCGTCCGATTCAGGAGGCGGCCCACGAGGTGCTCGGCTGCTCGCTACCCGTGCGCTTCAACATCGTGCCGCAACTGTTCGAAGTCGACTCGTCGGAAACGACCGTCAACGGCGATGCCGCGAAGAAGGCGGACGTCGCCCGGCGGAACGGCAACGGGAACAACGGCGACCACGCCGTGAGCAAACCCGTTCGCGTGATGCGGCCGACGATCAACCCCGCGCCGCGCGTGCCGGTGAACCCCTCCCCCGCCGCGCTCGACCGCGAGATCGCCGTCGCCGCGTTTTCGACGCGCGTCCGGTTGCGCCACGACGTCGAGACGTTCGTCGTCGGCCCGAGCAACCAGCTCGCCTATAACGCCGCCCTCTACGTCGCCGAGTTCCCCGGCGCGCAGTACAACCCGCTGTTCATCCACGGCAACTGCGGCCTCGGCAAGACGCACCTGCTGCAGGGGCTGTGCAGGCGATTCATCGATCACCACCCGACCAAGCGCTGGATGTACCTGACCGGTGAAGAGTTCACGAACGAATTTCTCTCCGCCCTGCGGAACAACAAGCTCGACGCGTTCCGCCGCAAGGTGCGCGACCTCGATCTGCTCGTCATCGACGATGTTCACTTTCTGGCGGGCAAGAAGGCGACGCAGGAGGAGTTCCTCCACACGTTCAACTCGATCGAGGCGATGGGCCGGCAGGTCGTGATGGCCTCGGACAATCACCCGAAGATGATCGAGGAGTTCGGCGAATCACTGGTCAACCGCTTCGTGTCCGGCATGGTCGTGCGCATCGACCCGCCGAACTACGCGACGCGCTGCGAGATCCTCCGCTCCCTCTCGACGCGCGGCGGCCTCGGTTTGTCCGAAGAAGTCGTCGGCTGGGTCGCGCGTCGGGTGACGCAGAACGTCCGCGAGCTCGAAGGCGCGATCACCCGCGTCGCCGCTCACGTGAAGCTGTCGGGTCGCAACGCAGACGTCGCGATGGCGCAGGAAGCCCTGGGCGATCTCGATCGCCAGCTCGTCGCGCCGGTGAAGCCGGAGAACATCCTCCAGTCGGTCTGCACCTACTTCGGCCTGGAGCACAAGGACCTCATGTCCGGCCGGCGCCAGCGGACGATCTCCCTCGCCCGCAGCGTCGCCATGTTCCTGGTCCGCAAGACGGCGAAGCTCAGCTTCCCGGAAATCGGCATGCGGATGGGCAAGCGCAACCACAGCACGGTGATCAGCGCCTGCCGGCGGATCGAGCGGGCGGTGCTGAAGAACGAAGCGCTCGTCTGGACGAGCACCGTGGGCGAGCGTGAAGAAGAAGCCGCGGAGTTGCTGCAGAGACTCGAGGAGCACAGTCGGGCGCTAAATTAACAGCTCGAGAAACGGAAAGATTCACCACGGAGCACACGGAGGACACGGACCAAAAGCCTGGCTGTTGTCTCCGTGCCCTCCGTGTGCTCCGTGGTGAACTAGCCTTCTCTTCAGACTTCGGAGTCATGCGATCACAGTGCAGATGATCTTGCGCCGCCGCGGGCGCGTGTCGAAGTCGACGAGGGCGATCTGCTGGTACTCGCCGGTGAGCAGCTTGCCGTTGGAGAAGGGAATCGTCAGCTCGGCCCCGAGCAGGGTCGCGCGAATGTGACTGTGCCCGTTGTCGTCGTTCCACGTCGCTTCGTGGTCGTAGTGCGCGTCGTCGGGGATCAGCCGCTGCAACAAAGCGGGGAGGTCGTGCTTCACGAGGCCGGACTCGAACTCGATCGTGATCAGCGCTGCCGTGCTCCCGACCACGAACAGGTGCACCAGGCCCTCGCCCTGCAGGTCGCCCTTTTGTCGGGACAGCTCCGGGGTGAGGTTGACGATGTCGGTATTCCCGTCGGTGCTGATGTCGAGCGTGAATCGGCGCATAGAACTGCATCTGAGCATCCGGGGTGAATTTGGGCAAGCGGCGCCGCCTGACGCGGCGGCGCTGGATCGACGTAAGTCTTGATGAATCAAGTGGTTTCGGCGAGCAATTTCCCGTAGTTATTTGACCCTCCCATGAACCGGTGCTATATTTCAACGTCGCCGGACGCATCTATTGAGATAAGTCTAGGCGACATCAAGATTTGCGGTTGCTTCCGCGGGCGATTTTTAAGGGTTCGCTCGCGATGGCAAACGCACGTTTGCGGGGTTGTCGCGGCGGCGGGTGAGGCATGAGCGCCGCAAAGTCAGGGACCGACTACAAAGCGCTCGTCCTCCAGGCCGTGGACCTTGTCCAACTGGTCGGGCAGACCGTCGCGCTCAAGCGCCGCGGGAAGGATTACGTCGGGCTCTGCCCGTTCCACAACGAGAAGACGCCGTCGTTTCACGTCAGCCCGACCAAGCAGTTTTACCGCTGCTACGGGTGCAAGGCGGGCGGGAACGCGATCGACTTCGTGATGGCGCGCGACCGCGTCGAGTTCATCGAAGCGATGCGATCGCTGGGCGAGCAGGCCGGCGTGCCGATGCCGAAGTACGGCGCGTCGAAGGAAAAAATGGGCGAACGCCAGGTGCTCCTCGAAGCGCACTCGGCCGCCTGCGGGCTCTTTGAAAAGTTGCTGGCCGATGAGGGCTCGGGACGTGCGGCCCACGCGTATCTCGACAAGCGCGGCATCAACGCGGAGTCGATCAAGCGATTCCAGATCGGCGTCGCGCTCGACGCGTGGGATGGATTGCTCCGCAGCCCCGCGATGAAGAAGTACCCGGCGAGCCTGCTTCAGCAGGCGGGCTTGGCGAAATCGAGAGACAACGGGAACGGTTTCTACGACACGTTCCGCAACCGGTTGATGTTCCCGATCCGCGACGAAAATGGTCGCGTGATCGCGTTCGGCGGGCGCGTGATGCCGGGATCGGAAGACCCCGCGAAGTACCTGAACAGCCCGGAAACCCCGCTGTTTTCGAAGAGCCGCTGCATATTCGGACTGGATCTGGCGCGACAGCGGATCGTCGAGACGCGCACCGCGATCGTCGTCGAAGGCTACACCGACGTCGTCATGGCGCACCAGTTCGGCGTGAGCAACGTCGTGTCGATCCTGGGCACCGCCATGACCGAGCAGCACGTCAGCATCCTGCGGCGGTTCGCGGACAAGATCGTGCTGCTGTTCGATGCCGACACCGCCGGCGATACGGCCGTCAACCGCGCCGTGGAGCTGTTCCTGACGCAGCCGATCGAGATCGCGATCGCGTCGATGCCCCAGGGCGTCGACCCGGACGAGTTCCTGATCGAGCACGGCGCCGAAGAGTTCGAAAAAGTCGTGAACGCCAACGCCTCGGATGCGCTGACGTTCAAGTGGAAGCAGCTTGATCGCCAGTTCGCCGGGACGGGCGATCTGACGGGCCGACAGAAGGCCGTTGAAGAGTACATGGGCACGTTGGCCGCGGCGCGCGGGACGGGGCCGGTCGATGCGATTCGATGGGGCCAGGCGCTGGCCCGCGTCAGTCGTCTGACCGAGGTGCCGGTTGACGAGCTGAATAAGCGGTTTCGGAGATCGAAGCCGGCGAGCCGTTTGGCGAGGCCCGCTTCAGCGGGCGGGTCAGCGATCGAAGCAGAACAGAAGCCCACCCCGCGCGGCCCGTTGACCGCTCGGGACCGGGCGGAGCGGTGGATCCTCGGGATCCTCCTCGCCGAGCCGGCTCGGTGGCACGAGGTGCAGCAGGACGTCGGCCCGACCGATTTCGCCGAGGAAACCCGGCGAAAACTGGCGGAGATCTACTGGATTCATCAACGGGACGAGGGCGAAACGGTATTTAGCGAGTTCCTGAGCCATCTCACGGAACATCCGGCCCTGACGGAACTTGCGGTCGAGTTGGTGGATGAGATCGAGGTGCTGGAGAACGCCGCCCAGCACCTGGCCGACTCTATCGGTCATCTGCGGGAAATCCGCAGTCGCAGCGAAGAACAGAAACTTACAGCGGAGTTGCGTCGTACGAGCGATGGCAAACTCCCCGAGCAGGACGAGATCGACCTGCTCAAGAAATTACAGGACAAGGCCCGCACGCCTGACTTACGTCGTGTAGGCTCATAGGATAAGTCGTGTTTAGGGCGTGGCTGATTCCCCCTCTGCGGACGGGGCAACGCTCACGCTAAATGACGTCGCGGAACCGCGTTACAGGGATCGGGAATGGCCCCGAGATCCTTGGCCCTTCGGATTCCGCGTTCGTCTGTGTACCCGCAGCGCCGCGGGGATTGGTTCGTGTCGTGATGAAGGAAACCGTGATCGAAACCCCTCTGATTGGCTCCGGCTCCCAGGAAGAAGTAGACGCGCGCGTCAAGGCGATCCTCGACCTTGGCACGTCGCGCGGCTACCTCACCTACGAGGAGCTGAACGAGAAACTCCCCGACGAGGTCGTCTCCCCGGACAAGCTCGACAGCCTGCTGATGATGATCGACGAGATGGGCATCCGCCTCATCGACGAGTCGGACATCGGCGACTACGTCAAGCAGCCGCGCAGCAAGCCCAAGAGCGTCAAGGAAGAGGTCGTCGAAGTCGTCGAGGACGTCGACGGCGAAGAGATCGACCTTAACCTCGAGGCCGAGCTGGCCGAGGCGTCGACCAAGCGCATCGACGACCCGGTGCGCATGTACCTCACCCAGATGGGTGAGATCCCCCTGCTCACCCGCGAGCAGGAAATCGCGCTGGCGAAGAAGATCGAGATCACCCGCAAGATCTTCCGCTCGAAGGTCCTCGAATCGGACTACTGCTTGCAGTCCGCAGTCGAGATCCTCCAGCAGGTGGACAGCGGCGACCTCCCGTTCGACCGGACGATGAAGATCTCCACGGCCGAGGACCAGGCCGACAAGGGGACGATCGGGCAGCGCATTCCGATCAACCTGAACTCCGTGCGCACGATGCTCTCGCGCAACCGCGACGAGTGGGAAGCGCTGCGCGACAACAAGAACAAGAAGGAGCTCGAAGAGCTGAACCTCGCGATCCGCCGCCGGCGCCGCCGCAGCGTGAAGCTGCTCGAAGAGCTCTCGCTGCGCACGAGCAAGGTCACGCCGCTGATGAAGAAGCTCTCGAGCATCTCGACGAAGATGGTCGAGCTCGAGCAGCGGATCGAAGACCTCAAGAAGATGCGCGATCCCGGCGAGGACCTCGAGGTCTGCCAGGAAGAGCTTTCGGGTCTTGAGGACCTGGTGCTCGAAGACGCGCAGAACCTGCACAAGCGCGTCGTCGCCGTCCGCAAGATCTACAACAAGTACGAGGACGCCAAGCGCAAGCTGTCCGGCGGCAACCTGCGACTGGTCGTCTCGATCGCGAAGAAGTACCGCAACCGCGGGCTGTCATTCCTGGACATTATCCAGGAAGGCAACACCGGGTTGATGCGCGCCGTGGACAAGTACGAGTACCGCCGCGGCTACAAGTTCAGCACGTACGCCACGTGGTGGATCCGCCAGGCGATCACCCGCGCCATCGCCGACCATGCCCGCACGATCCGCATCCCCGTGCACATGATCGAGACGATGAGCAAGCTGCGGAACATCAGCAAGGCGCTGATGCAGGAGCTCGGCCGCGAGCCCACCATCGAGGAGATCGCCAAGCGCGCGAAAATGTCGGTATCGGAGACGCGCCGCGTCCTGAAGATCTCGCGCCACCCGATCTCGCTGGACCGTCCGGTGGGCGAATCGGAGGACAGCTACTTCGGCGACTTCATCGAGGACGAGAAGGCCGACAATCCCGTCGAGTCCGCCACGCAGGAGATGCTGAAGGACAAGATCGAGCAGGTGCTCAAGACGCTGACCTATCGCGAGCGCGAGATCATCAAGCTCCGCTACGGCATCGGCGACGGCTACACCTACACGCTGGAAGAGGTCGGCCGCATCTTCAAGGTGACCCGCGAGCGCGTGCGGCAGGTTGAAGCGAAGGCGATCCGCAAGCTGCAGCACCCGGTGCGGGCGCGGAAGCTCGAAGGGTTCCTGCCGGGGAGCGTGGGGCATTAAAGTGGATTCAAGGTCAGCTTAGAACTGATGGGCGACATCTTCGGGTGTCGCCCATTTTTTCGTTCGCTCGCACCAAACGACGGAGTACGATTCAGGTATGGTGGACCTTGATCAACTTTCCGAGTTAAACGGCAAGCGCCCCTTCGCGCCGTATTGGGTGCGGCTGGTGAACGGTGAAACCGTTCACGTCACGGAACCCTTCACCGCGATCGTCACGCGGAAGTTGTTCTTTTTTTCGCCCGATCGAGTCTTGATGCAGTGGGTTCCGATCGAACAGGTTGAGGCGCATGGGTCTTTGTCGGATGGAGATTCGGGCAACGGTGCGAGCGATCGACCATGAGAGAAGAAGTCAGCAAACTGCTCGCGCGCGAGCCCTTCAACCCCTTCCGCATCAAACTGATTAACGGCGACGCCCACGATGTCGCTCATCCGATGGCGGCGGCGATGCTCGAGCGAGGCATCTTCATCGCGCTCGTCGGAGGAGAGTGGGTTGAATTCCGCTACGATCGCATCGCCAGCTTGGAATCGTTGCTCGAGTTTTGACGATACAATCGGGCGTGCTCGCCACCTTGCTGCCCGAACCGCCGTTCTACTTCCCCATGCGCCACGGGCGCTACGACGTGGCGCCCGGGCTGATGAAATTCGTCAAGGACCTCGGCGGCGGCGACGCGGACGCGAGGGCGTTTCAGATCGATAGCACGTTCGATCGCTTCCGCGCCGCCAAGCTCGCGTCGCGCGGCGAGCGACCGGGCAAGTATGTTTGCTCGTCCGATCTGAGCGACGCCGTCGCCGGGGAGATCGCCGCCTTCGTGGTGAGCCGGCTCATCACGGAGTACCCGTCACGCTTCGCGCGTGACGGCGCGTCCCTGCGATGTGCCCTCACTGGCGAAACGCTCGCGCTGGACTCCGGACAGGTCACGACGACCCTCGACGCCCTGGCCTGCCAGGTGCAGGAAGACCTCGCGATCGTCAGCACCTCGCCGGACGGCAAACACTGGCTCAGCTACGCCCACATCTGCCTCCCCAACGGCTGGGCGCCGGCGGAGAAGATCGGGCGGTCGTTCGCGGCGATTCACGAGCCGGTTGCCGGCATGACGGAAATGAACCGGCGCGAGGAGGAGTTCGCCAACATCATGGTTCGGGCGACCGACGGCCTCGTCCGCTTCGCCTGGGGCGTGACGTTCGACGATGAGCTGAACCATCACCCCGACCGGTCGCGCACGGTGTTCGATCCGTCGCGCCCGCGCGCGTTCCTCCGCGTCGAACGGCAGACGATCTGGGGCTTCCCGCGGCGCGGGGCGGCGCTGTTCACGATCCGCACGTACCTCTACGATTGCGCCGATCTTCGCCGCGACCCGGCGACGCGACAGCCGCTCGTCGCGGCGCTGCGCTCGATGTCGCCCGAGTCGCTCGTGTACAAGGGGCTCGCGCCGCACGCGGACGACCTCATAAAATGGCTCGAACGCGCGGGATGAAAGACGCGGCCAAACGCGCGCGAGCGGCATATACTTCGAATCCAATGGCCCCTTCTCCGCTCACGATCCTCGACGACGTCCCGCGGCTCGACGACGCCACGCTCCTGCTCGCCCTCACCGGCTGGATGGACGGCGGCGACGTCTCGACAGGCACGGTCAGGCGGCTCATGGAAGGCCGCGACCTCGCGCACGTGGCTCACGTGGAGCCGGCCGGCTTCTACATCGACAACTTCCCCGGATCGATGGACGTGACCGCGCTCTTCCGCCCGCACGTGCGCTACGACGGCGGGCTCGTCGCCGAGTTCCAGATGCCGATGAACGACTTCTACGCCGAAGAGATATCCAACACCGCGTTCTTCATCGGCAAGGAGCCGAACCTGAACTGGCCGGGCTTCGCCGATTGCATTTACGACGTCGTCGGCAGGCTCGGCGTGCGGCGCATCATCTTCATGGGCAGCTTCGGCGGCGCGGTGCCGCACACGCGCGAGCCGCGGTTGTACGGCTCGGTCTCCGAGCGACGGCTGCTGCCGCTGCTCAAGCTGCACGGCCTGCGGCCCACCGAGTACGAAGGCCCCGCGAGCTTCGCGACCTACCTGCTCACGCGCAGCCCGGGCCACAACGTCGAGATGCTCTCGATCGCCGCGGAGATTCCCGGTTATCTCCAGGGCGAGAACCCGCTCAGCATCGCCGCTGTCACGCGCCGGCTCGCGGCGATCCTCAACTTGCCCGTCGACCTCTCCTCGCTCCGCGCCGCCAGCACGCAGTGGGAACTGGAGGTGACCGAAGCCGTCGAGCGCGACGAGAAGCTGACCGAAACCGTTCGCGAGCTCGAGGAGCAGTACGACAACGACCTGATCAGCGCCGGCTCGGCGGAGTAAGTCATGAGATGTGTAATGAGTCACGCACATCGCGAGGTTGTCATCCTGAGGTACTCCGAAGGATCTCTGGTCTACGTGCGCCAGAGATCCTTCGGAGTACCTCAGGATGACAGCGCGCAAGGGACTCGTTGAGGGGAGTGTGTTCCAATGCCCCAATCCGTCCGGCGCGTCGCCCGCGGCGCGTCTCTCGAAGGCGTCGAACTCACGGAAGAGAAACTCCAGAAGATGATCGACGCGCTGCACGCGACGGCCGATCGGATGGATCGGCGGACGGCGCTGCGCCTGCCCGTCGAGGGATACGTCGACATCGAGCTGGTGACGCCGGGCAGTGAGCCCGTGGCGCGGCGCGTCGGCGTATATGACCTCTCGCGGACGGGCGTCGCGGTCATCGACGACGAACCGATGGACGCCGGCCGACAGTTCAACATGCTGATCCCGCGTGAGGACCGCCGTCCGATTGAGGTGCTTTGCCTCGCCCGCCATTCCCGTCAGCAGGGCGACGGGTACGTGATCGGCGCTCAATTCGGGGTGTCCTGGCTGGCGGCGGTCGGTGCCGCCGTCATCCCTCCACGACCGTAATCGGCGCCCCAGATTGCCAACGCAACGCTGCGGATCAGTTCGGCTGCCGGCATTCTCTTGGGGGTGGGAAGCGCTGCTCGTGCTCGACTCGTCTCACGTCGACGTCATCGTCCTGTGATCGTCTTCACCGCCCTCACCGATGAGCACCGATCATTATTTTTTCGCTTTGTTTTCTCAATCGGTGTGCATCGGTGCCCCATCGGTGGCTAATTCCTGCCTGCTCTTGAGATATTCGGTTCCCGTTCCCCGGGGAATATTCGTCTCTGCCCGTCGCTTGCTCTCTGATGGATCAATGTCCTCCCGATGCACCGCGCTCATCGTGCGCGCCGACATCCATTGGATATTGGGGTTCGTAACCCCCCTGGGTGCGATCGCCCGGCCGTCGCCGTGGCAAGATCCTGTTGGAGTTGCCCGTCGGGTCGGATATCGTGTTCGAAGCGCTGGAGAGGATATTTCCGAGGGCCCTTTTCTGAAACTTTCGCGGGAAGATTTTGAAAAGCGAGCTTTGGAGCACCTCGACACGCTCTATCGCATCGCCCGCCGACTCACCCACGACGCCACGCGATCGGAGGACCTCGTCCAGGAGACGTTCCTCCGCGCGCTGCGCGGCCGCGATGCGTTCCGGCTCCAGGCGTTCGGGATGCGCCCGTGGCTCCTGCGGATCATGCACAACCTGCACTACAGCCAGGCCGAGCGGGAGCGCCGTCAGCCGCTGGCGCTGGACGGCGAGCACCTCGAAACCGCCCACGGCGAGCACCATCACCACGCCACGCTCCCGCCCCTGTCGACCGCGAGCTTTGAAGGGATGGACGAGCGCCTCGTCCGAGCGCTGGACGGACTGCCGAGCGAGTACCAGGTGGTCCTTTTGCTCTGGGCGGTCGATGAATTGTCGTATAAGGAGATCGCCGAGGCCGCGGGCATCCCAATCGGGACCGTCATGAGCCGCTTGCATCGCGCCCGGCAGCGGTTATCGGAGCAACTGAAGACGTATGCCAAAAGCGAGGGCATAATTCGGGAATAGATGCCGCCCCGGCCGGGTTTTTTCCCACAAGGCGGCGCGAGAGTCTTGGTCAAGTGCTGACCGGCGCATAAGTTCTGGCGGCGGTTCGGGTTTCCCACACGGGATACCACACGCGACCTCAACACTTCGGATGCCATGGAGCAGGACGAACTGGAATTTGACGACCCCGGTTTGAAGGACGTGGTCCGACGCGCCTGGGGTTCCGAAGTCGGCCCGCAGCGCCTCCGCGGACGCATCAGCCACCTCATCGCCACCGCCGGCTCGATCGACCTCAACCCCGCTGGAGCTGCCCGCGCAACGATCGATTGGCAAAGCCGGATCTACGCCCTGGCCGCGGCGGCGGTCATCGTCTTTGCCATCGGACTGCTCACCCTCTACTACCAGGGCGTCTTCGAGCGCTCCCCGAGCCGCGCCGTTGCGATGGCGAACCCAGTCCCCGTCATGACGGCCGTGCCGACGGCGCTCGGCCAGTCGATGATCGAGCGACATGATGCCTGCCTCGCCTTGCGCGATCATCACTTGGTCGACCAGAACGTCCCCAAGAACTACGGCGCGCTGAACGTGAAGCTCACCGCCGACCTCGGTTTCCCGTCGCTTGCGCGGAGCATCGGCGCGGATTGGACGTTCAAGGGCGCCGGCACGTGCGATGTCGGCGCGCTGCGCGGCTCGCACCTGCTCTTCGCGCGCGGCGACCAGAGCGTCTCGCTCTTCTCTCTCCCCACCCATTGCATGGCCGGCGCGCCCGCCGGCTCGGTCTACGCAGGCGTGGTCGGCAATCACCCCATGGCCGGCTTCGCGCGCGGCGGCGGGGTCTACAGCGTTGTGGGATCGAGCCCGACCGGCTCGCTCTCGCTCGAAGCGATCGTCTCCATCCGCGACGGCCTCCTCGGCCTCTTCGACCCCGGCGGCTGCAGCGGCGAGACGGGGCTCGAGTTCGAGTAACTCTCCGCTCCTCCCAGGGCAAACGCGTTTGACCGGATTCGGGAGGGCGAGGCTCCGCCCGAGCCGTCTTTCTCGCGAAAGGAATGCCGGCTCGGCAGGAGCCTCGTCCTCCCTCCCGCTTCAACCGCCGCGCCCCTTCCCGTACCATTGCCCCCATGGATCAGCGCAGTTCCGTCCCCCCGCCCTACCCGCCCGTGCCCGCTGCCAAGGACGTCTTTCAAAAGGCGGCCGCGACAGCGCAGCCCCGCCCGGCGATGGACGAGAGCAGCATCAAGGACACCGTCGAGTCGATCCTCGTCGCCTTCATCCTCGCCTTCATCTTTCGCGCGTTCATCGTCGAGGCGTTCGTCATCCCCACCGGCTCGATGGCGCCGACCCTGCTGGGCGCCCACATGCGCTTCAACTGCGACGATTGCGGGTACGCGTTCGAGACCAACTACAGCGCGCAGAACGATCCCGACGGCAACCCGATCATCCCCGCGCGCAGCGGGCGGGCACACCAGGTGAACTGCCCCAACTGCGGATTCCCCGTTCCCCGCAAGCAGTCCGAGAACGTCCCCGTCAACTACGGCGATCGCATCCTCGTCCTCAAGTACCTCTACCTCTTCGAAGATCCCAAGCGCTGGGATGTCGTCGTTTTCAAGAGCCCCTATCACGTCCCCGACTACACGCAGAACTACATCAAGCGTCTCGTCGGCCGGCCCAACGAATCGATCGTCATCCTCGACGGCGACGTCTACGTCGCGCCCGCCGCCGACGCGCGCGACATCAGCGACTTCGTGATTCAGACCAAGCCCCGCCACGTCCAGCAGGCGCTGTGGCGCGTCGTCTACGACAACGATCATCACCCGCGCGGGCTGAGCCGCGCGGGCGGCGCGTGGAAGCAGCCCTGGACCCTCCGCGAGGGTAGCGGCTGGGATCTGGACGGCACGAACGTCGGAAGAGAGCCGCGCACCTTCTCGTTCGACAACCCCACCGGCGGCGGAACGATCTTCTTCGACCGCGAAGCCAGCCCGGCGAACTACCCGTTCTCCGACTGGCTCGCCTACGACATCGAGGCGTCGTGGCAGCCGCAGGTCGTCGGCGATCTGAAATTGAAGTTCGATTACACCCGCTCGGCCGGCGACGGCCCGCTGAGGATGCGGCTTACCAAGGGAACGGACACCTTCATCGCCGAGCTCACGCCCTCGGCCGCGCGTCTGCTCAAACGCGGCGACAACAACACCGAGACCGAACTCGCCACCGCCCCCCTCAGCACTGGCAGCCGCCCGGTGCGCGTCGAGTTCCAGAACGTCGACTACCGCGTTGCGCTGAGCGTCAACGGCGACGAACTGCTGCACACGACGCCGGAGCAGTACAAGCCGGACACCGCCGCCCTGCTCGACGCGTTCAATAATCGTGACACCCCGCCGCTGCCCGTCGTCGTGGTGTCGGCCGAGCGGCAGACGTCGCAGGTCCAGCACCTGAGCCTGTGGCGCGACGTCCACTACCTCAACCGCGGCGGCTCGCGCACGCCGCAGTACGGGACACGCTCGTCCAAGCCGTTCTGGGCCAGCCCCTCGTCGTTCCCCGAAAACGTGATGCACCTGGGCCCGAAGGAATACTTCGTCCTCGGCGACAACTCCCTCATGAGCCTCGACGCGCGCGGATGGGCGGACGACATCGACCTCCCCGACTTCCAGGTCGAGTCCGGCCGCGTGCCGGACCGGTTCATGCTCGGCAAAGCGTTCTTCGTCTACTGGCCGGCAGGGTACAAACCGGCGTCGTTCGCGCCGGCGATCACGCCGAACTTTGGGGACATGCGATTTATTCGGTAGACCGTATCGAGACAAGGCGGGATCATCGGGAGGGCGAGGCTCCGTCCGAGCC
>JBAUGM010000724.1:0-2843 GCA_049679725.1 Tepidisphaeraceae bacterium | reverse complement strand
AACGGGCATCGGCTCGGGCGCCGGCAGCGGCACGGGGCCGGGCACTGGATCGGGCGTCGGTGGCGGATCCGGATCGGGAACCGGACCCGGCACGGGTTCGGGCTCCGGTCCGGGCCTCGGCGGCGTTCTCGATGAGATGAAGACCAAGGGCCTTGACGTCGTCTTCATCCTCGACGCCAGCGCCTCCATGCTCCCCTACATCGAGCAGAGCAAGAAACGCCTCCATCAGATCGTCGCCGTCGTCAACAGCCTCGTCCACGGCGCGAAGGTCACCGAGGGCGTCACCGGCAAGAGCGGCATCCGTTTTGGCATCGTCGCGTTCAAAGACTACGGCGACGAGTACGGCATCGAGGCGACGCGCGCGCTGCCGCTCACGGCCGACATCGCCAAACTTAAGAGCGCGATCGATGAGATCAGCGCGGGGGGCGGCGGCGACATCCCCGAACCGCTCCACGACGCGCTCCGCGCCGCGACGGCCAAGAGCATCGGGTGGAGCCGGCAGCGCAAGAGCGTCATCGTCATGGTCACCGACGCCCCGTGCCACGGCCTGGGCAGGCAGATGGCGATGGAGGAGGCGCGCGCCTTCGCCAAGCAGATCGGCGGGCAGATCAACGTGATCGACGTCGGCGGTGTGATCGAAACGAACGTGGCCGGCACCGCCACCACCACGCAACCCGCCGCCGTCCAACGCCAGGCGCGCACGGGCATCCTCCCCGACCTGCAAGCCATCGCGCGCGAGGGCGGCGGATCCGCATTCCTGCTGCAGGACGACCAGGCCTTCTGGCGCCACCTGATCGTCTCCATCTTCGGCCAGCGCTTCGAGCAGGACATCCAGCAGATCATCGATACCTATGTGACCCAGCCACCGAAGTGACGACCACGAAGCGCCGCGACACGCCCATCCTCCGTTGGCGAGCCCGCTTCAGCGGGCGGGTGGTCGCGCTCGTCGTCGTGATGGCGTGTGCGCCCAGCGCCTGCGACGACGCCCCGCGGGTGACGCGCGCGACGACGACGACCGCTCAACCGACCCCCACCGTCGTCATCTTCACCGCCCACGATCGCGTCTACTCCGAGCCGATCCTCCAGGACTTCGAGCGCCAGACCGGCATCCGCGCGAAGTGCGTCTACGACGCCGAGGCCGCGAAGACGACGGGCCTGATCAACCGCCTGCTCGCGCGGCGCGATGATCCCGAGTGCGACGTTCTCTGGAACAACGAGGTCGTGCAGACCGAAGCGCTCGCGCAGCACGGCGTTCTCGAGTCGTACCAAAGCCCCGCAGCCGATCGCATCCCGCTGCGCTACCGCGACCCGCAGCACCGCTGGACGGGATTCGCCGGGCGACTGCGCGTGATCGTGTATAATACGGAGAAGTTCAAACACGCGATTCCACCCGCTACGCTCGCCGCGTTCGCGGATCCTGCGCTGAAAGATCGCGGCGTCATCGCGCTGCCGTACTACGGCACGACGTTCACCCACGTCGGCGTCCTGCACGAGCAGTGGGGCGCGGTGCGCTTACGGCGGTGGCTCGACGACGTCCGCCGGAACGGCGCCGCGTTCGCGCCCGGCAACGGCGCCGCCTGCGACCTCGTCGCCACCGGCGAGCGCTGGTTCGGCCTGACCGACACCGACGACGCCCGCGGCGCGATCCTCGAGGGCAAACCGATCGCCGTCACGATCCCCGACGCGGCGGACGGCGCGATCCTCATCCCCAACACCGTCTCCCTCATCCGCGGCGCGCCGCACCCGCGGGAGGCGAGGCGACTCATCGACTACCTCCTGTCCCCGCAAGTCGAACGTCGCCTCGCGCAGATGCCCGCCGCGCAGATTCCCCTCGGCTCAGACCTGCACGATCTCGCGACGCCGTGGGCGTCGCTCTTGAACGATGCGCCGCCGCGCGACCTGCCCATCGAGGCGATCGCGCGGTCGCGCAAGGACGTGATCGAGTTGCTGCGCGACCTGGGGCTGGGACAATGACCTCACTGCACGCATGAAGGCATCGGCACACGCATCCCGATCGTACGTCACGAGCACGTTGCTCGTCCTGATCGTGCTGCTCCCTCTCCTGTCCGGCCTGATGACATCGCTCTCCCCCGACGGCCGCGACGCGCTCGTTTCATGGTGGGCCCGGCCGAGCGGGTGGAGCCTGCTCTGGCGAAGTCTGGTCTTCGCCGCGGCAGGCGCGACGGTTGCACTGCTCGCGGGGTGGACCGTCGCGCTGGCGTTGGCGACGAGGTCGCTGGTCGCGCGCGTCGTGCTCGTCGCCTGTTGCCTCCCGCTGCTCGTGCCGTCGTCACTGATGGGCGTGGGCTGGATCATGGCGATGGGCCGCGACGCGGTCGTCACGAACGCGTTGCGCGCCGTGTTCGGCGATGCCGTGCCGACGATCTACGCCTGGCCGCTCGCGGCGGGGGCGACGGGGCTGCGATACTTCGGCGTGGCGGCGCTGGTGATCGCGATGGCGCGGCGCGACGGTCAGACGTCGCGCGCCGCCGAGCGCGCCTTCAGCATGCCGTGGTCCTCCCGCGCGCAGTTGCGCATCGGCGCGACGCTCGTGCCCGCGCTGGTTGCGTGGCTGTTGCTCCTCCTGCTCGTGCAGTCGGACCACATCCTGCCCGGCATGTTCCTGGTCCACACGTTCGGCACGGAGGTGCTGATCCAGTTCAACGCGCTGATGGACCCCGCGGGCGCGGCGGCGCTGGCGCTCGTGCCGACGTTGATCGCGCTGGTCGTCGTGCTCCTGTGCGGCGGGCTGTTGCGCCGCGGCGCGGCGCGGTGGGAGGATCGCGAAGGCGCAGTTCGACTTCGCTCACCGCAGGCAAGCGACCTCATGACCGCCGCGACGG
>JBAUGM010000723.1:0-4358 GCA_049679725.1 Tepidisphaeraceae bacterium | reverse complement strand
CAAGAACACGGGTTGAAAACCCGTGCCACGAGAAAGCTCACGAACTCTGAGGTACTCCGAAGGATCTCGATCTTCGAGCGTACTTCTTGAGCCCGAGATCCTTCGGAGTACCTCAGGATGACGAGTTGCGCGAGCGCGCACGTTCTAATCCTGATACGTATATGAGACTCAAGACGAAGACGGCTCGGGCGGAGCCTCGCCCTCCCATTTCGCGCGAACGCGCCGACCCGTCGCCGCCCTGCTATAACCTCGCTCAGCGTGTCGCAGCCGGAGCAGTTCGAAACTTCACTGAAGAACCTGTCGCGGACGGGCACCCTCATCAAGAGCCGGGGTTACCGGGAGATCTGGCGCTTCGAGCACGGCGGCAAGCCGTACTTCCTCAAGTTCTACCCGCGGCAGGGATCGCGTCTGAAACGGATCGTTCGCGGCAACCCCGCGATGCGGGAGTTCCTGCGATTACAGTGGCTGCAGAAGGCGAGCATCCCGGCGCCGCGGGCGGTGGCGATGTTGTCCGGGTTCAGGCTCGACAACCGGGTGGGCGACGCGGTCATCATGGAGGCGATCGAGCCGGGCGTGCCGTTGGATCGATACCTCAACGATGCGCAGCTCGACGGTCGGCGCGTGGCGGAGCATCGCGATCTCGCGCGGCAGGTGCGGGAGCTGGTCGCGAACCTCGGCCGGGCGAAGCTCGGGCACAACGATCTGCACCTGGGCAACTTCCTCCTCAAAGGCGGCAACCTTCACCTGCTCGACGCGTACGCCGTGCGCGCCGGTGGGCTGCGCATGGCGCACGTCATGCTGCTGGGGCACAGCGTGAACCGCTACGCGAGCGTCGCGGACCTGCAGCGCGGATGGGAACAGCTCGGCAACGATGAACCGCTGCCGCGGCGCAATCCGGTGAGCTTCAGGCTGTGGCGCAAGTTCCTCAAGCAGACGCGCGGCGGGAACGCGTACTTCGGGCGCTTCACCGACGACGACGACTGGACCGGCGTCTTCTTCAAGCACGCGAAGTTCCCGCGCCGCTGGGCGCCGGTCAGCCGGCTCGATCTGCCCGAAGCGCAGTGGCGCGAGGCGTGGGCGGACCTGCGCAGGCGCATCGACGCGGACCAACTGCACATCATCAAGCGCTCCGCCAGCGGCGACGTGCTCGAGGGCGAGATCGCGCCGGGCGGTCGGCCGATCAACGTCATCGTGAAGCGCGCGCGGCCGAAGTTCTGGTACCGCTACTTCACGCAGATCGCGCGGGGGGCGCGCCCGCGCCGCGCGTGGAAGAAGGCGTGGCAGATCATCGCCCGCGACATCCCCACCGCCTGGCCGCTGCTGCTGATGGAGCGCCGGTGGTTGGGGTATGTGACCGATACGCTCATCGTCTACGAGCGCGTCGCCGGCACCGTGCTGACGCTGCTCGACCTCGACACGATCGACGAGAGAGCGCGCGACACGCTCTTCCGCCGGCTCGGCCGAACGCTGCGGCGGCTGGAAGCCGGCGGGCTGTCGCAGTTCGACGCCAAGAGCACCAACTGGATGATCGTGGACGACCCGCAGCTCGGTCCCGTCCCCGTCGTCATCGACGTCGACGGCGTCGAGCCAAGCTGGAAGTCGCCCAACGAAGCAGCGGCCGTCCAGCGCCTGCTCCGCAGCATGCGCGACCACGCGCAATACACGCCCGCCGACTCGCTGGCGCTGTGTCAGGGGTACGCGCCGTATGCGAGGATGGCCGCGGAATCGACGGAGTGGTCATTGGAAGAAGACCAAGAGGAACATCGAACATCCAACATCGAACACCGAACACCGAAGTGAGGGCTTCTCCATTCGATGTTGGATGTTCGATGTTGGATGTTCGGTGTTCGCCTTTGATGCCCGTATAAACCACCCCGTTGAACATTAACCTGCCAACCCCGCCGCAGCGGATCCTGCTCATCAAGCCGAGCGCGATCGGCGACGTCGTGCACACGCTGCCCGTCTGGAACCTGCTCCGCAAGCACTGGCCGAAGGCGGAGATCTCGTGGCTCGTCACGCCCGGCTGCGCGGGACTGCTCGAAGGGCAACCGGGCCTGAACGTCATCCGTTTCGAGCGCGGCCGGCTCGCCCGCGCGTGGCGGAGCAAATCGGTGGCGAAGGAATTGTTCGGCCTGGGGAAGTGGCTGCGCGACATGCGCTTCGATCTCGTGATCGACCTCCAGGGGTTGTTCCGCAGTGGGTGGATGACGTGGGAGACGCGCGCGCCGGTCCGCGTCGGGTTCGACAACGCGCGCGAGTTCGCGTGGGCGTTCTACACCCATCGCGTCCCGATCGACACGGTCGAGCAGCACGCGACGGATCGCTACCTCAAGGTGCTGGCCGCGCTGGGCGCGGCGACGTCGCCGATCGAGTACCCGTTCGTGACGGACGAGGGGGACCGCGCGCACGTCGAGAAACTATTGCCCGCCGGGGTGTCGCGGTATGCGGTGCTGATCCCGGGGACGAACTGGGCGACGAAACGGTGGCCGGTCGAAAAGTTCTCGCGGCTGATCGCGCCGTTGCAGGAGCGATTCGGATTGGCGAGCGTAATCGCAGGCAGTCGGGATGACGAGGAACTCGCCGTCCGCATGCCCGGCGCGACGAACCTCACCGGCCGGACGAACCTGCGGCAGCTCGTCGCGCTGCTGAAGCGCGCAGACCTCGTCGTGGCCAACGACAGCGGCCCGATGCACATCGCCGCGGCACTGGGCCGGCCGTTGGTCACGATGTACGGCCCGACCAATCCCGTGCGCACCGGCCCATACGGCCGACCCGACACGGTCCTGCGACTCGACATCCCGTGCAGCCCCTGTTATTCGCGCCGCTGCTCGCACCAGAGTTGCCTCCAGTGGCTCGGCGCCGAGCCGGTGCTGGAACTGGCGGAGAAGCAGATGGCGGCGGCGCAGGGCAGTTCGACGCATCAGGATTGAAACGTGCGCGCGTTGCGTGTCATCCTGAGGTACTCCGAAGGATCTGGCCGATCCGTCGGTGAAGCCGGATGCTTCGGAGTACCTCAGCATGACACTGGATGGTCGCGACGGTCGAGAATCGTGGCCGCCTATTTAGCCTGAACCATATCACGTGTGACCTATTGGGCGTGAGGCCGCTGCCGAGCCGAGGTTTTCTCCGCGGCGCGGCTCGGCAGGAGGTTCGCCCTCCCGTAGGATAAAGGTCGAGGCTGCCGCTATGGGTGATGGGCAAGGGTTACGCATCCTGCTGGTCGAGGACGACGCCGACTCGCGTGAGGCGCTGCGCCGGCTGCTCGCGCGCCAGGGGCACGAGGTTCACGTCAGCACCGACTACCAGTCCGCCCTCGACGTCGCGTCCCGCCAGACGCTGGACGTGCTCCTCAGCGATATCGGCCTGCCCGGACGCGACGGCTGCGAGCTCATGCGCGCGGTGAAGAAGCTCTACAACATGCCCGGCGTGGCGCTGACCGCGTTCGTCTCCGCCGAGGACGAGGCCCGCTGCAAGGCCGCGGGGTTCGCGCATTTTCTCGATAAGCCGGTGCAGTTCAGCGAGGTGCTGAACGTCGTCTCGAAGTTCCCGCGGCGCGAAGCGTAGTTGCCGCACGACGTGCGACCCACACGTCATCCCGATGGGAGCCCTGGCGACCTGAGGGATCTCGGGGTCGAGAGCGATTCTGGTTGCCCGAGATTCCTCGGGTCGTAAACGCCCCTGCTCTAAAAATGGTGTTCAAAGGCACCCGCGGAGGCACGTGAGGACTCAAAATGACGTGCGGTTGCGAGCGCCGTGACGGTAGGCCGTAGAAACGTCGGTTCGTGTGCTACTGCGGCGCGTCGAGCTTCCCGATCTCGTATCGACCCTCGAGGATCGCCCCCGCCCCCACCGCGATCGCGGGCGCGACGATGTCGCCCTTGATCTCCGCTTCCGGGCCGACGAAGACCGGGCCGCGGCTCTTGATGTTGCCTTTGACCTTCCCGCGGACGATCAGGCCGCCGCAGTTGATGCGGTCGGTGATCGCGCTCCCCTTCTTCTCGACCGTGACCACACCCACCGTCTCGATGACGCGGCGGGCCTGGTAGTCCTTGATCGGGATGTCTTCCAGCTTCAGCGGCTTGCTGCAGAACTTGCAGGTGATGCTCATCGCCTTACGACCGACCTCCTGCTGCTTGTCGCAATGCAGGCAGGCGATCGTCAGGCGATCGTCGGGAGGCGGAACGCTGGTGGACGGAGCGGGCATCAGTAAGACGATAGGCGCCGGAGGTTCACATCGAGCGCTAAGCACGAAATCTCAAAGCACGAAGCACGAAACAAACGCCAACATTTCAAAGAAGAAAACCTCAAACGAAACCAGCCGTTTGGAGTTTGCCTGCTTGAAACATTGAGATTTGTTT
>JBAUGM010000722.1:0-2287 GCA_049679725.1 Tepidisphaeraceae bacterium | reverse complement strand
CTTGAGGATCTGCTTGTCCAGCGTCAGGTCCGCCACCGCTTTCTTCAGCCGGCGGTTCTCCTCCTCCAACTTCTTCAGACGCTTCAGCGCGTCACCCTTCATCCCCCCGAACTGATTCCGCCAGCGGTGATACGTCTGTTCGCTGATCGCCAGCTTCTGACAGACCTGGCCGATCGACTGACCTCCCGACAACATCCCGTCCGCCTCACGCAGATGCGCGATGACCTGCTCCGGCGTACGACGCTTCCTGCGAATGGAACTCATCGAGAATCTCCTCGCCCTTCAAGGGCGCAAAGACTCTCATAACGGGTGGATCAGGAAGTGGGGAGCAGGTCAATCGCGACAGCACCCGTATTGATGCGCGGGCGGAATCCCGGGAACAACGTCCTGTAAATTTGGGTTGGTATATCGGTTGCAGCAGGTTCTGCGGAGCGGATTGCGGGGTCATTCTGCCGCCGGTGAGGGTCGGGCAGGGTCCTGTGACGGGCGTGTTGACCCATGGCTCTACGTCAATCCGCGACATTGCGACATCACCGCGCGGCGGGCGCCCGGACGCACGCTTGGCCGCGAGGGCAGGGGTCGAAGGGAGTCGAATCATGGAGACGAACACGAGGAACCGCGGCTTCGCGTCGATGGCTGCGGAGAAGCAGCGCGAAATCGCCCGCAAGGGCGGTCGGGCGGCTCACGAGAAGGGCAAGGCACACGAGTTCACGACCGACGAGGCCCGCATGGCGGGCCGCAAGGGCGGAGAGAAGGTCAGCGTGAACCGGAACCACATGGCGGAGATCGGACGCCGGGGCGGGCGCAGCTCCGCGTCGCGACGCCGCGCCGGTGGCGCGACGGACCGACAAACGACGCAGGCCGTGTCGGAGAACGCCGCGTCGTCGATGGAAAAAGAAGAGACGTCATCCGACGCTTAACGATCGCCAGCACACGCGCTATCGATGCGGCGGGCAGGGGCGCGAAAGCAGGGGCGCGAAGGGCTCGCGAAGACACAAGCGACTGGCCGCGCCCCGTCGTGATCATCGCGTGATCGTCGCTTGCGTCTTCGCGAAGGCGATCATGCAAGCAGGGCGACGCGATCATGCAAGCAGGCGACGAACGTTTCGCAGTGCCTTGACTCCGCCCAGCGCCATCAGGCCAGCCATACCAGTCCATGCGGCGCCGGGAAGGGGAATGACGGGGTGGTGGGTCGCGCCGCCCACGGCGATCAATTCCTCGGGCGTGCGAACGGGGACGGAGTTGATACCGATACTGTTTGCTTCAATGGCGGGCGAAACCCAGCCGTCCATCGGGCGCAACGGAAGGGGAGCGGGTTCGCCGATCGCGTCGTTGACCGTGTGATCGGATTCGCTGACAACGGCCATCGGCTCCACGGCCGGCGGCGCAACCGTACCGGCGCGAATGCCACTCACCTGGCACGCCAGCGGAAAACTCAAACCCACTGCAGCCGCCCCCCAGCGGCGTACGGATTGGCGCATCCGAACCTCCTTCAAACAAAACCCCCAACGGGGCAGCAACCGACCATCTCCCGGCACCCACGCCGGTGGCGGCAAACTGACGCAGCCGCCCGAAACGCCCGATTGGTTCAACGCACGTCGCCCAAACACGCGACGAGGGGCGGATAGCAACGGCAATGCCACCCCCCGCCAATGGCCCGCTCAGGCCGATTCGGGGCCATTGGCGAGCCGAACCGTGCCGTGGGTCTGTCACTTTGTCCGGAATGCGGGTTGCGCGGGGATGGAAGGCTGCTGCTTTTTAGCGCGGATCGACTGCGGCATTCGCGTTACTGCGCGCGGCTTCGAGTTCGCGCTTCAGCGCCTCGGAGAGGGTGGGCTTGCCGTGGGACAGGGCCGCGTCGATCTGCTGGAGGAGCGTGCGGAGCTCGTCGCGATCGCCCGTGCCGGAGAGGGCGGTCGCCTTGCCGATCATGGCTTCGACGTTCGACGGGTCGAGATCGATCGCCCGATCGAACGATTTTCGCGCCGCCGGCGCGTCGCCGGCCTGGAGCTGAACGCGCGCGAGCGTGTCGTGAAAGCTCGGGTTGGTCGGCGCGAGCGCGACGGCCCTGGCGGCCATCGTCTGCGCCTCGCTCAGATTGCCGTCGCCGCGCGTGAGCAAAAGGTAGGCGAGGTTGTTCAAGGCGGCGGGTGTGTCGGGGCTGACCTTCAGGGCGCGCCGATAGTGCGACTCGGCGGTGGCGCCGTCACCCGCGGCGTCGGCGATCGAGGCGAGCAGGAGGAACACCTCCGGCCGAGGCTGCGGTCGGTCCGCGAGCGGCATAAGC
>JBAUGM010000721.1:0-12073 GCA_049679725.1 Tepidisphaeraceae bacterium | reverse complement strand
CGACGGACCCGCCGCCCGCGCCGACCGTGCGGATGTCGAACATCGGCAGGCCGATCGGCAACCCATCGATCGTGCTCGACGTCGTCCACTGCGGCGTGCCGTTTGACACCAGCGCGACGTCGGTGCTCGTGCCGCCCATGTCGTACGTGATCACGTCGGAGATGCCGGCTTGTCGCGCCATCCACGCCGCGCCCATCACGCCGCCCGCGGGGCCCGAGAGCACGAGCTTTGCCGCGGAGGCGGCGGCCTCTTCGACCGAGAGCGTCCCGCCGGCGGATTGGCTGATGCGCAGGTCGGTCACGTTGGATGGGAGTCCGCGCGAGAGCGCCTTGAGGTAGTTCTGCACCGTCGGCCGGAGCGACGCGTTGATCGCCGTCGTGCTGGCGCGTTCGTACTCGCGGAACTCCGGCAGCAGCTCGGAGCTGAGACTGACCGACAATCCCGCCGCCGCGCACGCGCGGCCGATGCGGCGCTCGTGCTCCGGGTTCACGAAGCTGAACAACAGGCACACCGCCACGTGCCGCAGCCCCTTCGCGCGGATGGCTGAAACCAGCTCGTCGATCGCCTGTCCGGAGAGAGATACGACGATCTCGCCGCGCGCGTCGATCCGCTCGCGCACCGTGAACCAATTCTGCTCCGGCGTGATCGGCGGCGGCCTGCGGACGCTCAGCGCGTACAGGTGCGGCCGGTTCTGCCGGCCGATGAGGAGCATGTCGCGAAACCCCTCGGTCGTGACGAACGCAACCGGCTCACCGGCGCGCTGGAGCAGCGCGTTCGTCGCCACCGTCGAGCCGTGAACGAGTCGCGCCGACGGCGCGCCCGCGCACGCACCGGCGGCCGCTTCGATCACGGCGCGATGAAAATCGGGCGGCGTCGAGGGAAGCTTCAGGACGGACAATCGCGACGTGGCCGGGTCGAACGCGACGAGATCGGTGAACGTGCCGCCCACGTCGACGCCCACCAGCAGGTCGGTTTGTTCGGGGGTGTCTGCGGGCATAGAATCGCGTCCGATGACGCACACCGTTCGACGGCTTCTGCTCTGGAGTATATGGGGGAGCTTATTGGTCCCCCTCGCCGGCTGCAATCGCACGGCCGCGGATGCGCACCTTCGACCGGGCGAGGCGCTCACATCGGGCAAGACGGGCGAGGCTTCTCGGGAGGGCGAGGCTCCTGCCGAGCCGCCTTCTCGTAGCGCGACGACCACACCGGCGACGACCCAGGAAACCCTCCGCCATCTCGCATCCGACGAGATGGAAGGCCGTGGCGTCGGCACGAAGGGTCTCGATCGCGCGGCCGAGTACATCGCCGCGCAGTTCGAGCGCGACGGCCTCGAACCCCTGCCCGGATTCGACGGGTATTTCCAGCGTTTCGAGATGACGACCGGCGCGACGATCGCCAGCGGCACGAAACTGAACCTCGCCGGCGACGCGCTCGGGCAGGACAAGTCGTTCCGGCCGCTCAGCTTTTCGGCCTCCGCGCCCTTTGACGGGCCGGTCGCGTTCGGCGGGTACGGCATTTCCAGCGAGAAGTTCGACTACGACGATTACGCGGGCATCGACGTGAAGGGCAAGGTCGCGCTCGTCCTGCGCTTCGAGCCGCACAACGAGGGGGGCAAGAGCCGGTTCGAGGAGAAGGGATATTCGGACGAGGCGACGTTTAAGCAGAAGGCCAGGGTTGCCGCCGAGCGCGGCGCGGTCGCGCTGCTGGTCGTGAACCCGCCGGAACATCACGGCAAGGACGCACTTCTGCCCTTCGCCGGCATGTTCACGGAGGCGCGGGCGAAGATCCCCGTCGTCCAGATCAGCATCGAAGCCGCGAACGCGCTGCTCAAGAAAGGCGGCGCGGACGACCTCAAGGCGCTCCAGGGAAGAATCGACTCCACCGGCAAGCCCGCGTCGACGGACCTGAAGGACGTGAACGCGAGCGGCGACATCCGCATCGAGCTTCGGCGGCAGCCGGTGATGAACGTCGCCGCGATCGCGCGGGGAAGTGGGCCGCTGAAGGACGAGTACGTCGTCGTCGGCGCGCACTACGACCACGTCGGCAAGAGCCGGATGTTCAGCAACGGCGGCAAGGAAGGCGAGATCCACAACGGCGCCGACGACAACGGTTCCGGCGTGGCCGCGCTGCTCGCCCTGGCGCGTGATTACGCCGCGCGCAAGCCCGAAGGGCGCTCGGTCATCTTCGTCGCGTTCACCGCCGAGGAATGGGGGCTCATCGGCTCGAAGCAGTTCGTCGATCACCCGCCCGTGCCGCTGGAGAAGGTCGCGGCGATGATCAACATGGACATGGTCGGCCGGGTGCGGAACGAGACGCTTTACATGGGCGGCACGGGCACGGGGCAGGGCCTCGAAGCGATCGTGCGCGAGGCGGACGAGGCGTCGCCGCTCGAGGTGAAAGACATCGGCAAGGGTGGGTTCGGGCCGAGCGATCACATGAGCTTCGCGCTGAAGAAGATCCCGGTCCTGTTCTTCTTCAGCGGCCTGCACCCGGACTATCACCGGCCGAGCGACGACGTCGAGAAGATCAACTTCACAGGAATCGATCAGGTGATCGGCGTTGCGCAAGACGTAATCGACCGGCTCGCGACCGGGCCGAAGCAGGAGTACGTCGCCGTGGCTGACAGCTCCGCCCATCGTGTCGGCATGGGCACGGGCGGCGGCGGCGGCGGAAATCGCGTCTCGCTTGGCGTCGTGCCGGATTATACTTCGGCGGAATCGACCGGCGGGGTGCGGATCACCGGCACCGTCCCCGGCTCCCCCGCCGAGGCCGCGGGACTGAAGGACGGCGACGTCATCCAGCGCTTCGGCGACAAGCCGATCGACGACCTCTACGCCCTCTCCGCCGCCCTGGGCGACGCCAAGGCCGGCGAGCGGGTGAAACTGAAGCTGCTGCGCGACGGCAAGGAGATCGAAGTCGAAGCGACGCTCGCAGAGCGGAAGGAGTAGAGGCGAGGCCTGCGTCGCGGTCGTTCTTGCGGCTGCGCCACAACCGCGACGCAGGCGTCGCCACTACTGCTCAAAGCAAGCGTCATGAAATACGAGAGCGCCACCATGGTTCAGAACGGAAATGCCCGCCCGCGCCGCAACGGCATCGTCATCGTCGACCACGGCTCACGACGCGACGAGAGCAACGCGATGCTCGAGGAAGTCGCGCGCCTCTTCGGCGAGCGATTCCGTGAGACGTACGACATCGTCGAGCCCGCGCACATGGAGCTGGCCGAGCCGTCCATCGCCACCGCTTACGCGCGCTGCGTCGAGCGCGGCGCCACGCGCGTCATCGTCTGCCCCTTCTTCCTCGGCCCCGGTAAGCACTGGACCGGCGACATCCCCCGCTTGGCCGCTGAAGCCGCCGCCAGGTTCCCGCACACGGAGTACCACGTGACGATGCCGCTAGGGATCGACGACCTGATCCTCGAACTGCTCGCCAAGCGCGTGGGGTTCTGTGTGGAAAAGGCATACCGATGCGACAGTTGCCGCGGGACGATTCGGAGCGGGGAGACGCTGATCGCGAATGCGCCGACGTCCTCCGTTTAGCGATCCGCTCGCGGGGCGGGCAGCGGCCTCGTATGTCATCGCGCCACTCCGACCGAGACGCCCGAGCCACGAAGGCATCGGCATCAATCGTTGTCCGTCCGCGCCACGTTCTCTGCCGGCTGTGCCGACGTCGCCGGCACGTCGGCGCTGATCGCGATCACGGACGACTCGATCGCCGGCACCAGCGCCTGGCCGACGCCCTTCGCGAGCATCCGCCGCGCGAATCCCTCTGCTTCGTCCGGTTCGCCGTGGACGACGTGGGCGGTCGTGCCGGGCTTGAGCGTGGGGCCGAGGAAGCGCAGCAACTCTTCGGAGTCCGCGTGGGCGCTCAGGCCGTGGATCGTGCGCACCTGGCACTTCAGCTCGTACCAGCGGTCGTATATCCGCACCTTCCGCTGGCCTTCCTGCAACCGCCTCCCCAGCGTCCCGTGCGGCGTCCAGCCGACGAAGATGATCAGGTCGTTCTCCCGTTCCACGCTCAGCTTCAGGTGGTGCAGGATCCGGCCGAACTCGCACGTCGGGCTCGACGCGATGATCACGCACGGCCCGGCCTGCGCGTTGATCTCCCGGCTCTGCGCCGACGACGTCGCGAGGACGACGCTGTGCGACGTCGTCTCCCTCAAGAGCTTTTTCGTCTCCTCGTCATAGAGGTCGCTGTGATTCGTCGTCATCCGCGTCACCTCGACGCCCATCGGGCTGTCGATGAAGATCGGGATGCGCGGGATCGCCCCCTCGTTCATGAACTTGTGCATGTACCACAGGATCGTCTGCGTGCGCCCGACCGCGAACGATGGGACGAGCAGCCGGCTCTTGCGCTCGATGCAGTGTTTGACGGCGTCGAGCAGTTGCGGACCGATCTCGGTGACCGGCGCGTGGACGCGGTTGCCGTACGTGCTCTCGGTGATGACGTGATCGAACGCGCCGGTCAGCGGTTCAGGATCGCGCAGGATCGGCGTGTCGTAGCGGCCGATGTCGGCAGTGAACAGCATCGACCGACTGCGGCCAGCCTCCTGCCATTCGAGCACGACGTACGCGGAGCCGATGATGTGCCCCGCGTCGCGGAATGTGAACGACACGCCGTTGCCGAGGTCCGTCTTCACGCCGTACTTCACCCGGCGAAACTGCTTCAGAACGGCCTGAGCGTCGACGACGCGAAACAGCGGCTCCACCCTCGGCGCTGCCGGGTCGCGCGAGCGACGGTTGAGGTAGTCGGCGTCCTCTTCCTGGATCTCCCCCGCATCGAGCAGCACGATCCGCGCGACGTCGGCCGTCGCGGGCGTGCAGTAGATCGGACCCTTGAATCCGGCGCGCACGACGACGGGGAGCTTGCCGCAATGATCGAGGTGGCCGTGCGAGAGGATGATCGCGTCGACGGTGTGCGCATCTTCGGGCAGGTGCTGGTTGATGCGCCGCGCCTCCTCGCGCGGCCCCTGGTACATCCCCATGTCAAGGAAGACGCGGAGCCCGTTGATCTCGAGCAGGTGACAGGAGCCGGTGACGGTGCGGTTGGCGCCGCAGAACTGGATGCGCATGGTCGGCAGGTTACTTCAAAAGCTGCGACACCGTCGAGGCTTGATCCAGCGGCGCTTCCTGAATGGTGATGCCCGGGACGTTCCCCGCCCGCGGCGCATTCGTGAGGAGCGTGCGCCCGCCGGTGCAGAGCCGCGCGAGGCCAAAGACACCGCCGTACTTCAGCGCGCCGGGGATGATGCGCGGATCAGTGGGGTCTTTGACTTGATCGAAGTCGAAGCGATCGAGGTCGATGATCGTGTTGGCGATGTCGTGTTCCGTCGCAGCCCGCACGAGCAAAATCGCGGAGCCCGTGCCGACGAGGTCGATCGATTCAGCGCCTTGATCTTTCGCGAGATCGATCATCTGGAGAATGGCGGCCGCCTGCTCTGCGAGGCTGCTGGGGTTGTAGCCCAGTGTGAAACCAGCGTACGTGCCGCGCTTCACCTTCACAGGTTTCGCAGCGAGCTTCGGCAACTCAACCGGCATCACCAAGGCGCCGCCGTCGAGGAGGCGGCGCGTGGCGGCATCATCAAGCTTTCGCTCGCCGGAGTTGAACCACAAGACAACCCGGCCAGACAATCGGCTGGGCACGCCGGTCCTGGGGGGTTGCGAAGGGCAGATCAGCATCGCCCGCAGCGCTTTGCGAGCGTCTTCCACCGACATCGCGGCGATCTGCTTGTCCGATGCCTGCGTCATCGCTTTCCGCAACGCCGCCGCATCCAACGCGTCCTTCGGAAGCGGATGCTCCGCGTCGAAAACCGACAACTGCTCCGGCGGCGCTGGCTCGAACGGCTTCTCGCGAATCGGCGACTCCCAACCCAGCTTCAAATGCCGGTTCATCCACTCGTACATGTACTCGCGGCTGACCTGATTGAAATTGTGCTCGAACGGGAAGTGCTTCGCGGCGACCCGTTCCGGCTTGCCGTACAGTTCGTAGATTGCCTTCGATTCCGGCAGTGCGCGCGTCTCGATCTCCTTCGTCCAGTCATTCGCGCCACCCATGCCGAGCGGGCGGGGCGCGAAGAGGCACGCGAGCTCGACGTTGTTCGTGCCGACGCGCAGCAGCGGTGTGTTCTCGCACACGCACCCGCCCTGCATCGATTGCGACACCATCACGTGCGGAAACGAGACGGCCACGCGTGGGTCGGTGGCGCCGAGCAGGATCGATTGCGTCCCCCCGCCGCTCGCGCCGGTGACGGCCAGGCGGGATGGGTCGACCTCGGGCAATCCCGCAAGAAAGTCGAGGGCGCGGATCGAGTTCCACGTCTGCAACCCGAGCTGGCTTTGCAACCGCAGCGTCGCCTCGACGTCGTCGAACCCTTCGCGGTGCTTGATGGCGGTGCTGTCGCCGTAGCCGAGCATGTCGTAGTGGAAGACCACGCAGCCCATCCGCGCCAGCATCGCGCAGCGCGCCTGGAGCGGCGAGCGCGCCGAGTTGATCGTCTGCTCCGCGCCGCTGTCGATCTCCTTCTGCGCGTCCGCGTCGTTCTTCCAGATGAACCGCCCGCCGGGCCAATGCCCGTACGGCGATGCGATCCCCGGCAGCTTGCCCGTCTTGTTCTTCGGGCGATAGAGGTTCCCCGTCACGTAATGGCCGGGGAGGCTGGCGAAGTAGACCTTTTCGATCGTGTACTCGTCGCGGTCGATCTTGCCGTGAACGACGGCGTTCAGCGGCGTCTTCTCCGGCATGGGCCAGAGCCCGGTCGCGACGAGCGTCTGCGTGCGCAGCACATCAGCGCGTGCTTCCCACTCGATCTGGTCCTTGAAACGCGGCTTGAATTCCCAGGGATGATCGACGTCGTGCGGCCACGTCACCTCCGGCTCCGCCGCGGACGCCGTCATCGCGGTGACAAGGAGACACAACGCAACCCCGACGGCGAGAGCGTGACAGTCCATGCGACGTGGCCTCCCAAACGCAGCCGGCAGGATTCGAACCTGCGACCGTCCGCTTAGAAGGCGGATGCTCTATCCAACTGAGCTACGGCTGCAACGTGCGATGAATGATAGCGACGGCTCGCGACGTCGGCGAGTTGCCCTCCGACTCCCTCTTCCCGGTACTCCGGGGAGAGGGCTGGGGAGAGGGGCGAGCGGCGCGGCGCACCGGGCACCGGCCGATTCGAAAACCTGCGCGGATCAGCGAATCGAACGGTGTTCGACGTCGAGCGCACCTTGCCCCTCTCCCCCGCCCCCCCTGCCCTCTCCCCCGGAGTACCGCGGGAGAGGGAGGATGGTGCTCGTCGCTTCACACTGCGCCTGCCGCCTTATCGAGGATCTCGCGGTCGCGCACCCCGATGAGGTAGAGGATCCCGTCCAGCCCCAAGTGCGAGATGCGGTGGCTCGCGGACTGCGCGACGAGCGGCTTGGCGTGAAACGCGATGCCCAGGCCCGCCGCGGCGAGCATCGGCAGGTCGTTGGCGCCGTCGCCCACGGCGATCGTCTGCCGCAGGGAGATGTGCTCACGCTCGGCGATCTCGCGGAGCAGCTCCGCCTTGCGCTTGGCGTTGATGATCGGCCCCTTCACGCGCCCGGTGAGTTTGCCGTTTTCGACTTCCAGCTCATTCGCACAGACGTAGTCGATGGCGAGTCGTTGGCGCAGGTCGCTGCTGAAGTAGGTGAACCCGCCGGAGATGATGGCGGTTTTGTAGCCGAGGCTTCTGAGTGTGCCGATCAGGCGCTCGGCGCCTTCGGTAAGCGTCAGTCGGCGGGCGACGGTTTCGAGGATGGATTCCGGCAGCCCCTTGAGCGACGCGACCCGGCGGGTCAGCGATTCGTCAAAATCCAGCTCCCCGCGCATCGCCGCTTCGGTGATGGCGGCCACCTCTGCGCCAGCGCCGGCCTCGTGGGCGAGTTCATCGATCGCCTCATGCTGGATGAGCGTCGAATCCATGTCGAACGCGACGAGGCGACGGGTTCGACGGAAGGCGTCGTCGCGCTGCCAGGAGACGTCGATCGGGTGGCGATGACACACTTCCATCAGCGCCGCCCGCAGCGCGTCCTCGTCCTTGGGCTGGCCGCGCACGGAGAACTCGACGCACGCGCGGCGCGGCGCCGCGTCCTCGTCGTGCTCGCGCGACGGGCGGCCGGAGAGGCGGGTGATGATGTCGATGTTCATCCCCTGCTCCGACAGCACCGCCGACACCGCGGCGACGTACGCGGCGTCCAACCGTCGCGCCAGCAAGGTGAGGATATACCGCGGCTTCCCCTGCCGGCCGACCCACGCGTCGTACTCACCATCCTCCACTGGCGTCATGCGGAGTTGCAGCCCCAGGTGGTGGGCGGTGAACAAGAGATCCTTCAGCAGCGCCGTCGCCTCGCTGGCCTTGGGGATGCGGACGAGCATGCCCATCAGCAGTGAGCGATGGATGACGGTCTGGTTGAGGTCGAGCACCTCGATCCCGTGCTGCGCGAGCACGCCGGTGAGGGACGCGGTCAGCCCCGGTCGATCATCGCCGGTGAAGTGGAGGAGGACGACTTCCTGCATGACATCAAATGTAAACGCAGAGACGCGGAGAAGCAGAGGTAGGACGAGAAGAACAATTTGAACTGCGTTTCTCCTCCTGCCTCTGCTTCTCCGCGTCTCTGCGTTCGTCTTGCTCCGCTCAGGCTCCGTGCAGGAAGTTCACAACGTCTCCGTCCTTCATGACGTACGCCTTGCCTTCCGCGCGCATCTTCCCGGCGGCCTTGATGGCGGCTTCGGTCTTGTGCTGCTTGAGGTCGTCGACGGTGTAGACCTCGGCGCGGATGAAGGCGCGTTCGAAGTCGGTGTGGATGACGCCCGCCGCCTGCGGGGCGGTGGCGCCGACGGGGACGGTCCAGGCGCGGATTTCCTTCGGGCCGCAGGTGAAGTAGCTCTGAAGGCCCAGCAGCTTGTAGGCCTCGCGCGTCAGCGTCGCCAGGGCGGGCTCGGTGAGGGTCATGCTCTCGAGCATTTCCTTGCGATCCTCCGGCGCCAGCTCGGCCAGCTCGCTTTCGAGCTTCCCGCAAACGGGGACGACGCCCCCGCCCTCCTGCTTGGCGCGGTCCTTCACCTTCTGCACGAGCGGCCCTTCGCCGTGGATGTCGGACTCGTCGACGTTGGCGACGTAGAGGACCTTCTTGGCCGTGATCAGGCCGAGCCCCTTCACGAGCTTTGCCTGGTCGGCGTCGAACTCGAGCTGTCGAACGGGCTTTCCCTCGTTCAGATGGGTCTTACAGCGCTGGAGCACCTCCGCCTTGAGGCCTGCGTCCTTGTCGCCGCTGCGGGCGAGGCGCACGGCTTTGTCGAGCGACGAGGAAACCGTCTCCAGGTCGGCCAGCGCCAGCTCCGTGTCGATCGTGTCGATGTCGCGGATCGGATCGACGCTGTTCTCGACGTGCGTGATGTCCGGGTTCTCGAAGCAGCGGACGACGTTCAGGATCGCGTCGACCTCGCGAATGTGCGAGAGGAACTTGTTGCCCAGCCCCTCGCCGGCGCTCGCCCCGCGGACGATGCCCGCGATATCGACCACGCGCAACGCGGCCGGGACGATTCTTTCCGTCTTCTGAAACTCGTTGAGAACGCTCAGCCGCTCATCCGGCACCGCCACGACGCCGACGTTGGGCTCGATCGTGGCGACCGGATAGTTCGCCGCCAATGCACCGGCAGCGGTGAGGGCGTTAAAAATGGTGCTCTTGCCGACGTTGGGCAGACCGACGATTCCGACTTCCAGTGCCATAGGGGGGAGGACTATACCGGCGAACGGTGCCGGAGGCACGGTGATCAGGAATTTTGAACCGCAGATGAACGCAGATCAACGCAGATGAGAAAGAAACCAATGCTCTCGCTTTTGATTTGATCTGCGTTCATCTGCGTTCATCCGCGGCTAATCCTCTTTGCAGCAATTCCGCCTGCTGCGCGAGCCGCAGCGGCTCCGGGGGTACCGACGATGCCCGCGCCGCGGCCAGCGCGTCCAGCTCGACCAGCACGGGATTCTCGACCGGCGCGGGCAGCATCAGCACCGGACGGTTCGCTTCCGCGGCGGCCTTGGCCTGTAGAGCGGCGAAGAGCTGTGCCGCCCCGCGCTTCGCCGACGCCCGCTCGCGGGACTTGCGACGGCGGTCGTAACCCGGATGACGAAGCTGAAAGAGGCGCTGACGCTCGGCGTTGGACAGAGGAGGTGGGATAATCACCATACGCTCCTCATCATCGGCCCGCCGGCGCGCGGACTTAACGCGGTTGCTCCGCCTGTGCCGTTGGCGCGGGCAGGCCCGAGAAAAGCCGTCCCCCGCCACCGCCGAGGGGCTCCCAACGAAGGGTTTCCTAACGAGAACTGATGTTGTCCTAACGAAGACAGGCGTTGTCCTAACGAGGACAGGTGGTGTCCTAACGAGGACAGGTGGTGTCCTAACGAAGACAGGTGGTGTCCTAACGAAGACAGGTGTTGTCCTGACGAAGACGGGTGGTGTTCTAACAGAGAGAGGTGTTCTCCTAACGAGTGGTGCAACACAATCCCTCTGTATTCACCGGTGCTGACGGGACACTTCGCTTCGCGGGCCGCGGCGCTCGACAGCAGGTGGCCGGATGCTAACCTGCGCCCGGTCGCCGGCGCTATTCCCGCGGATCGCATCAGACGGAGGCGAAATCGCGCTTCCCCCCGTCGCGTCCCCCCTGCCCGCGTCCCGCGACGCGCAGGATATCACGCCGCGACGCCCTCACCCGTCGGCTTATCGTCACGCACAGCGCTTCCCCGCCGCGCAAGGTCGTTGTCACATCAACGCTTAACGTGATACCCTCCGCCAACCGTCGCAGATGCTAAACCACAGCGCCGGTCAGGATCATCAGAGGTCATGCACCCATGATCGGCCGCCTGTTCCATCGTCGCCGTGAGCCATGCCTATCGTTGGAGCTTTCCAACGTCTGGGAGATCGACGCGCCGGCGGATGTGGCGACTTTCGTCCGGGCGCTCCCACAGTTGCTTCCGCCGCAAAGCGGTCTGGTATTGGAGAACACGGCGTTTGCCAAAGACGCGGCGGCGGTCTTGAAGCAGCATTGCGTCCCGAATCATCCGCGGCTCGCGAGGGGAACGATTTTCCCGCGGTCTCGTCAATTCTACGTGGCGTTGTCGGTGTGTGGGCCGTTGGCCGAGACGTTGGAACGCCACGCCACGCCGGAAGTGTGTGATCATTTCCACGCGTTCGCGCCCGACCGCGTGCTGCTCGAATGGTGGGACGCCTCGTGCGGAGATCAGTGGCACCTATCCGGTACTTTCAGTAAGCAGGAGGTTGATTCCTACTGCGGGCCGCTTGGATGCAAGTACACTTGGCTGGGTGCATAACCAGCCGGTCCCCGTGATTCGAGAAGTGGACCGGCGCCCGCCCGGCCGCTGAACGTTGGTCCGTTATGCGGCGGAGGCTCCTCAACGCCAGCGTGGGCATTTCGCTGCTCATGTGCGCGGCAGCGGTCACGGCATGCCTGCGTAGCTATCTCGTCTTCGAGTCCATCAGGTACTTGCGGGCGATTCCGTCATACGATTCGACGCACGAACTCAGTTCCGGCGACGGGTATCTCTCGTACCACTATGTCGGGATGCAGGGCGGCCAGCGGCGGTTCGCAGATCCGTGGCGGCCGAACCGGTTGGAGTGGGTACGTTGGCCGGACCACCAGCGTTGGCGGCTCCGGCGGGGCGCGGAGCTCAGGTACGAGTACAACGCCGACGCGGCACGCCAGAATCTCCCGTACGAGCGCCGTGTCGTGGTAAGGTTTCACTACTGGGTGCCGGTCCTGGCATCGCTGATCCTCTCGGTGGTCGCGATAACAGTGAGGAGCCGATCCAAGCGACTCGCGGCCGCCGGGCGCTGTACCTCTTGCGGCTACGACCTCCGGGTCACCCCGCAGCGCTGCCCGGAGTGCGGTGCCGTGCCAGAGTCGGGAAGGACCGCCGCATAACCCGCCGACTATGAATCCCCGTTGAGGTCAAGAGGCGTTTTGGACAATGACAGACCACGCCCCGCGCAGCGGGGGTTTTGTCTTTTCACTTGAAGAAGCATTTGTCTGCGCTCAGCCTGCC
>JBAUGM010000720.1:0-3925 GCA_049679725.1 Tepidisphaeraceae bacterium | reverse complement strand
CCGCAAAGCTCGGGCGAGACGCCCAAGCCACGAAAGTCTTACACACGCCGACTATGATGATCTTCGCAAGGAGCGCGTTATGAACGGCCGCGACATCACCGCACTGGGTTACCGCGAAGGGCCGATCGTCGGGCTCGCGCTGAAGGTGGCCAAGCGACTGAAGAAGCGCATGTCGGAGGCCGAAGCGCTGAGGGCGCTCAAGGCGGTGCTCGACGATCCGCAGGTGTACGCGGCTGATCCCACGCTCGGGGAACTCGCGGTCGCGCTGATCGAAGAGACGACCCGGCCGTACTGGGTCGAACGCGACGCGCCGGCGCCGTACCGCGTGTGGGGCGAGGGGATCGAGAAGGGGGCGCTCGACCAGATGCACAACGCCACGCGGCTGCCCGTCGCGGTGGCCGGGGCGCTGATGCCCGATGCGCACCAGGGGTACGGGTTGCCCATCGGCGGGGTGCTGGCGACGGAGAACGCGGTGATTCCGTACGCCGTCGGCGTCGACATCGCCTGCCGGATGAAGCTCTCCGTCTTCGATGTGCCGGCATCGGAGATGAAGAAGCTCAACGACGCGCTCGTCAACGCGCTGCGCCGCGAGACCGTCTTCGGCACCGGCGCCCAGCACAAGCGGCCGCTCGATCACGAGGTGATGGAGTGCGACTGGGGCTGCTCGCCGATCACGAAACACGCGCTGGAGAAGGCGCGCGTGCAACTCGGCACGAGCGGGTCGGGCAACCACTTCGTCGAGTTCGGGATCGTGACGATTGCGGATCGCGGATTGCGAGATGCAGATTCTAGCGCATCGCAATCCGCAATCCGAAATCCGCAATCCGCAATCGAAAGCCTCCCCCCGGGCCAGTACCTCGCCCTCCTCTCCCACTCCGGCTCGCGCGGCGCGGGGGCGATGGTGGCGCAGCATTACTCCAAGGTCGCGCGCTCGATGCACCCGGAGCTGCCGCCGGAGCTGAGCTACCTTTCGTGGCTCGACCTAGATTCCGAGCCCGGCCAGGAATACTGGGCCGCGATGAATCTGATGGGCGAGTACGCATCCGCCAACCACGCGCTGATCCACCGCAAGATCGCGCGGAGCATCGGCGCGAAGGTGATCGCCGGCGTCGAGAACCACCACAACTTCGCGTGGAAGGAAACGCACGGCGGGCGGGAAGTGGTCGTCCACCGCAAGGGCGCGACGCCCGCGGGGAAGGGGTTGCTCGGCGTCATCCCCGGCTCGATGGCCACGCCCGGCTTCGTCGTGCGCGGCAAGGGCGAGCCGGTGTCGCTCGACTCCGCCTCCCACGGCGCGGGCCGGCTCATGAGCCGCACCGCGGCGCGCGAACGGTTCCGCTGGAACCACGTCAAGCCGATCCTCGAGGCCGCGGGCGTGCAACTGCTCTCGGCGGGCATCGACGAGGCGCCCGGTGCATACAAGGATATCCACGCCGTCATGGCGGCCCAGTCCGATCTGGTGGACGTGATCGCACGCTTCGATCCGAAGATCGTGCGGATGGCCGACGCGGGCGAAAAGCCGGAGGATTGAGCGACGGCTCAGCTCAGAGCTGTCGCGGAAACGTGCCGTCAAGTGTCTCGACGTCGTAACCCGCACGGTTGCTCAACGCGCGGACAAGACAATCGCCGAGTTGACGCGGCTTCGGACGCGCGTGTTCGGCGAGCCGACGCGCATAGGACCAGTCATCGATCGTCACGCGACCATCGTCCACGATTCTGAAGACGGCAAGAAAGCTGCGCGCGAGAACCAGCTCGTGCTGGCTTCTTGCAGCCGCGCGAAACTCGATGTCGACCGGCGTGACGATCGCATCGCTTCGATACAAATCAATGATCTTCCGAGCCCACGATCGCGCATCTTCGGCGCTTGCGTTTGCCAACGGGCGCGACGCGCTGCGGTGCCAGCCGCGAATGAGCACGTTGGTGTCGAGTACGCGTCTGCGCGACATGCGTGCGTCGCGGCGATCAAGCCGCCTGAAGTCCAGCCAGTGATTTGAGGTTTGCTTCCCACTCTCGCGCGACGTTGCGCAAGACGTTGGCGAGTTGACGTGCATCAATGCGGCGCGTGGCAGAACAGGCGACGTATACCTGTGTTCCTGAAGGCGCGTCGGCCACCTGTCGGCGCACCGGCCATTCGGATGCGTCCATGCCAACCTCGAACTCCGTCGACAGTGCTATCAACGCCTTGCAGATTGAAGGTGAGTGCTGCAGGAGCCACGCGCGGGCGCCGTCGGGGTCGGTGGGAAGCGCGTCGCCGCTGCACTCAACGTCCACAAACCACTCCAGTGCCGAATCCGAGTCGGATGGACCTGGTAGGTATCTACCCAGCACCGTCTCCTGATCAATCTCGAGCCCAAAGCGCCGCCCACCGTCCCGTCTCTGTTGCTGATAGAGCGTAATCGTGGCCATGGTTTTACCTGATTCGTGCGCCGTTGATTGTAGCGACACGTCCCCAGAACGGCTACGAAGCCAAGAAGGGCGATCCAATGTGTCGTAACGATCGTGGGTAATCGATTGTCCTGTGCCGGCTCAAAGTTCGCGCCCGGTCGTGTCGATAGTTCATTGAGCGCCTGTCGATGGGGCGAAAGCGGGGGGAACGATGACGACGGCGAGCACGACTATTCTTTGCGCGAACGCGGGACCGCGCGCCGGCACGGACGGGCGGGCGACGTGCATCGCGATCGGCACGCTCTGGGTGATCGCGATCGGTTGCGTGCTGATGCTCGTCATCGCCGACCTGTTCCCGCAAAGACTTGAGAAGACCAGCCAGCCGTACCTCGCCCTGGCGGCGGGGACGTTCGTCGTGCAGACGCTTCAGTTCCACATCGCGATCGTCAGCGTGCTGTGCGTCGTCGCCGCCTGCGCCGCGCGGCGCTGGAGACTCGCGGCCATGGCGGGGATGGGCGTGGCGCTCGGCTTCGGGCCGGGCGTGCTCGGCGTGTTCGCGTCCGTGCCGCCGCCGCAGTCGCACACGTCGATGCGGCTCATGAGCATGAACGTCTTCGTCTACAACGACAACGCCGCCGCCATCCTCGACCGCGTCCGCGGCGCGTCGGCAGACGTCGTCGTGCTTCAGGAATACACGACGGCGCTCGACGAGCCCATTCGCGCGGGCCTCGTCGATTATCCGTATCAGCTCCGCAAGCCGCGCGACGACTCGGATGGCTGGGCCGTCTACTCGCGTCGGCCGCTCGTCGCGCCGATCGACACGTCGCTGCGCCTGCACGAGTCGAAGCGGCAGGCGCGCTTCGGCGTGCGCCTGGGCGAGCGCGACGTCGTCATCTACGCGCTGCACCTGACGAGCCCGAAGTCGATGGAGCAGATCGGCCGCAACCGCGCCGAGGTGGCGGACCTGTGCGCGCTGCTGGCGGGCGAATCGCGCCCGGTGGTCCTCGCCGGCGACTTCAACTTCACCAACCGCACCGCCAACGCCGCCGCCCTCCGCGCGCGCGGCCTGCGCAGCACCCACGACCTCGCCGGCAATGGCCGCGGCTCGACGTGGCGCTACGCGAAACTCTGGGATCGGTTGCCTGGCTTCCGCATCGATCACGTCTTCATCAGCGAGCACCTCACCTGCACGAACTCGCAGGTGCTCGACCCTGCCGGATCGGATCACCGGCCGATCATCGCGGACATCGCGCTGGCGGAGGAGGCCGAGACCAAGTAACTATCTCAAGAAGAGAAGAAACAGTTTGCCACGGATGGGCACAGATGAACGCAGATAGCAGATAGAGGCACCGGTCATTCAATCTGTGCTCATCTGTGCCCATCCGGAGTTATTTCCAAAAGCTGTGGACGGCGGCGACAGCTTAAGCGGCGATTCGTTCTCCGTCGACGAACACGACGCCGTCGATCAGGTCCTGCAGCTTGGCGCTGCCGTTCAGTTTCCGCCAGCGGGATTCGGCCTTGCGCGCCAGCTTGAAGGCCA
>JBAUGM010000719.1:0-20862 GCA_049679725.1 Tepidisphaeraceae bacterium | reverse complement strand
TCCGTGGCTTGGGCGTCTCGCCCGAGCTTTTCTTCAGAGACCGCTCCGCGGGGACGCTCGGGCGGGACGCCCAAGCCACTGGAAGAGGAGCTTGCCTGTTGCTTCTGCGCGTTCAACCACTTGTCGTACTTATCCAGCCCGAACCCGAAGCGCTTCACCTCCATCGACCGGATGCCCTTCTGCAGGGCCTCCTTGAAAGTCCGCCCGATCGCCATCGCCTCGCCGACGGACTTCATCTGCGTGGTGAGCGTTTCGTCCGCATCCGGGAACTTCTCGAACGTCCAGCGCGGGATTTTGATGACGCAGTAGTCGATCGTCGGCTCGAAGCACGCCGAGGTGCGGAACTCATAACCGTCCCCGTCCCGGTTTTTTCTGCTCGTGATGTAGTTCGGAAGTTCGTCGAGCGTGTAACCGACCGCCAATTTCGCGGCCAGCTTCGCGATCGGGTAACCCGTCGCCTTGGACGCCAGCGCGGAGGAGCGCGACACGCGCGGGTTCATCTCGATGACGACCATGTCGCCGTTGTCGGGGTTGATGCCGAACTGGATGTTCGACCCGCCCGTCTCGACGCCGACCGCGCGGATGACCGCGATGCTCGCGTCGCGCATCCGCTGGTATTCCTTGTCCGTCAGCGTCTGGATCGGCGCGACGGTGATGCTGTCGCCGGTGTGGACGCCCATCGCGTCGAGGTTCTCGATCGAGCAGATGATGACGACGTTGTCGTTCTTGTCGCGCATCACCTCCATCTCGTATTCCTTCCACCCGATGACCGACTGCTCGATGAGCACTTCGGTCACGGGCGAGGCGTCGAGGCCGCGCTGAACGGTCGCTTCAAACTCTTCGATGTTGTAGGCGATGCCGCCACCCGTCCCGCCGAGCGTGAACGCGGGGCGGATGATCAGCGGCAGGCCGATGTCGGCCAGGACTTTTCGCGCATCGTCCATGTTGTGGACGACGCCGGAGCGCGGGACGTTCAGGCCGATTTTGATCATCAGGTCTTTGAAGACCTGGCGGTCCTCGCCGCGGTGGATGGCGTCGCGGTCGGCGCCGATCATCCTGACACCATGCTTTTTCAGGATCCCGCGATCGTGACACGCCATCCCGGTGTTGAGGCCGGTCTGGCCGCCCAGCGTGGGGAGCAGCGCATCGATCGGATGTCCGCTTGCGGCTTCGCGGATCAGGATCTTCTCAACGGCCTCGGGCGTGATCGGCTCGATGTACGTCGCGTCCGCGAACTCCGGATCGGTCATGATCGTGGCGGGGTTGCTGTTGATCAGGACGACGCGGTACCCCTCCTCGCGCAGGGCCCGGCACGCCTGGACGCCGGAGTAGTCGAATTCGCACCCCTGCCCGATGACGATCGGGCCGGAGCCGATGATGAGGATCGTGTGGATGTCGGTTCGTTTCGGCAAAGTCGGATGAATGTATCGAAGCGGGGTTTGAAGTCCACCCAAGCGCGACGGCGCTCGAGAATCCCCGGACTTGGCTGCGCTACGCCCCGGGGCGAAGCGCAGCGGAGTCCGGGGATTTTCGTCCCCGCGCGGATAGCCGCTCCACCGCTTCCGCGACGCGCCGAGGGGTATTGACGTCCGCGAACTGCGCCGCGATCGCCCCCAACTCACGCTCCATTTTCGCGTGCGCCTCCGGATCGAGCAGCTTGGCGGCTTCATTCGCGATGGTCCGCGCGTTCACCTCATCCTGCCACAACTCCGGCACCAGCCGCTCCCCCACCAGGTTGTTCGGCAGTGAGATGTGCTTCACCGTCATCAGCACCCGCGCGAGCTGATAGGCGTACCACGGCCCTCGGTACATCACGATCATCGGCGTCCGGTACAGCGTTGCCTCCAGCGTCGTCGTGCCGGACTTCACCAGCGCGACGTCCGACGCACAGAGCAGCGCGTGGCTCTCCTCCAGCACCCGCAGCGACGCCAATTCTCCCCCGCCCGCGCGGTTGAAGGCGTCTTCGAAGAGATTCTCCTTCAGATTCTTCGCCTTGGACATGACAAACTGGAGCCGGCCGGGGAAACGTTGGTCGAGCAGCTTCGCGGCGCCGACCTGCTCGCCGAGGAGAAGATTGATCTCCATCCGACGCGAGCCGGGGAACAGCCCGATCAGCGTCTTGCCCGGATCGAGCCCGTGTCGCGCTGCAAACTCCTCCTTCGACACCACGAGAGGAAGTCGGTTCACCAGCGGGTTGCCGACGAACGTCGCGGGGATCCCGTTCCGCCGGTAGTAATCTTCCTCGAACGGCAGGATGCACAGCACCTCGTCCGCCGCCCGGCGCAGTTTCTTCAATCGCCACGGCCGCGACGCCCAGATCTGCGGCGGGATGAAGTACAGCACCTTCACCCCGCGCTTGCGCAGCCGCGGCCCCAGCCACAGGTGAAACACGCCGTAATCGATCAGCACCGCGACGTCCGGCTTGTTCGCATCCACCCACGCCAGGATCTTCTTCGCGAGTCTCCAGTGCGACGGCACCGCCCGCACCACCCCGCCGGGCCCGATGACGTTCATGTCGCGATGATCCGAGATGATCTCGATCCCCGCCCCCGCCATCGCGTCGCCCCCGACGCCCGCGATGGACCACGCCGGGTCCATCTCGCGCAGCGCCGCAATCAACGCCGCCGCGTGAGCGTCGGCGGAGTGGTCACCTGTGAGAACGAGAAGTCGAGGCATGGCAAGTCTGCCAACAGGGTTCGCCGCCAGTTGCGAGAGGCCAAAAAAAGAATGCCTTCGCCTTGCGGCGACGGCACTCGGTTGCTCCGTAGAGCAGTGCCTGCGAACTTTTCTTCTTGTTACGAAAAGCGGCAGGGTCGGGTTGGTTAGACGCGTCGGAGTATACTTTGTTGCTCGCAGGCTGCAAACACTTTTTACGGGGTAGACATGGGGCTGACGCTGGGACTGGACTTGGGGCCGAATTCCATCGGCTGGGCACTGGTTGAGGACAAAACAGACGGCACGGGCGCCCTTGTGGACTGCGGCGTGCGCGTCTTTCCCGAGGGGGTGGATGCGTTCGACACCGCAAAGGAGTCAAGTCGCAACGAGCAGCGGCGGACGGCCCGCATGATGCGGCGCCAAATCCGTCGGCGGGCGCGGCGGAAGCAGGTGGTCTTGGCGGCGCTGATCGAAGCGCGGCTGCTGCCCGCCGATGACGCGGAGCGAGCGGCGGTGCTCGCGCAGGATCCGTATCCACTGAGAGCGCGGGCGGTTGGAGAAAAGCTCGCACCATTCGAGATCGGACGGATCATCTACCATCTCAACCAGCGTCGCGGCTTCCTATCGCTCAAGAAAGTCTCGAAGGCGAAGGTGGAGAAGGACCTGAAGGCTCTGGAAAAGAAGAACGCCAAGGCCGCCGAATCAGGCACAACCGATGGCGACGGCGCGATCAAGAAGGAAGAGGACTCCAAGATGCTCGCGGCGATCGAGCTGCTCGCCCAGCGCATCGGCACGCGTACGCTGGGGCAAACGCTTCACGAACAGCAGACGCTCAACGCCGCCCGCACCGTCGACGGCATGCGAATTCCGACCTGCATCCGCAAGCAGCACACCAACCGTTCGATGATCGAAGACGAGTTCCTTCGCATCTGGGATCACCAGAAGCAGTATCACCCGGATTCGCTAACCGATTCCGCCTGTTTCGGCGCGGCGGGAAGGCAGGACGCCCAGCGGACGCGCGAGGGCGCGCCGCGCGACTCGTCGAAAACACTTTTTCAGCAGTTTGGCCTGCACGGGCTTATCTTCCACCAACGCCCGATCTACTGGCCGCGCGAGATGATCGGCATGTGCGAATTGGAAAAGGGACATCGCCGCTGCCCGCGAGCAGACCGCCGCGCGCAGCGCTGCCGCATGCTCCAGGAGATCAACAACCTGAGGTACTCCCCTACCGGCAGCCTTCGCGACGAGCGCGGGCTTGATGACGAACAACGCGCCACCCTACTCGCAGCGCTCTACACAAAAGAGAAGCTCGAATTCACCGCCATCCGGAAACTTCTCGATCTGCTCGACAGCGCCAAGTTCAATCTCGAGCGCGGCGAGCGGAGCAGCATGAAAGGGTGCGAGACGGACGTCAGAATCGCCAGGGAATTGAACGCCTGGCATGAATTCGAGGACGCGGCCAAGGACGGCATCGTGCGCGTGCTCATCGACGCCGAGCGCGATTCCGCCGCGGCTCGCGAGGCGCTTCTGACAAACTGGAAGATGGCGGAGGACGCGGCCGACGTGTTGCTGGTGGTTGATCTGCCCAAGAACTATACGCGCTTCTCGCTCAAAGCGATCGAACGGCTCATGCCGCACCTGGAGCGCGGCTTGATTCTAATGGGCAAGAGCGACGCCGAGGCCTCGGCCATGCACGCGGCCGGCTACCTGCGACGTGACCAGTTGCAGCGACGACTATTCGACCAACTGCCCTCGCTGGAAATGATCCGCTCCGGCCCCCTGTCGGATCTGCCCAACCCGGTCGTGAAGGCGACGATGCACGAGCTGCGCCGGGTCGTCAACGCGATCGTCCGCGAGCATGGCCGGCCCGACGCCGTGCATGTCGAGATGGCCCGCTCGCTAAAGATGAGCGGCGAGAAGCGGCGGCAGTACAACAAGAAGATTCACGAGCGCGGCGAGGAGCGCGACCGCGTCGCCGCCCTGCTGCGCGAGAACAAGATCGCCCCCACGCGCGACGCGGTGCTGAAGTATCGCCTGTGGCTGGAGCAGAAGGAGTGCTGCATCTACACCAACCGGTCGATTAGCTTCGATCAGCTCTACAACGGCGACACGGACATCGACCACATTCTGCCGTATTCGCTCACGCTGGATGACAGCCAGATGAACAAGGTCGTCTGCTTCCGCGACGCCAACCGCGAGAAGGGCCAACGCTCACCGCACGACTGGCTGGCCGGAAGCGACCCCGAACGCCTGAAGCAAATCGAGCAGTGGGGCGAATGCCTCCCCTTCAACAAGCGCCGCAAGCTCGTGCAGCAGGAGATCAAGGCCGACGATTTTCTAGCCCGGCAACTGGTGGATACCGGCTACATCGCCCGGCTCGCGGTGGCTTATCTGGAAATGCTCGTCGAGAAGAAGCACGACGTGCAGGGCCGCAAGGGCACTTACACCGCCGACCTGCGGCATCACTGGGGAATCGGCGACGTCATCGAATCGCTGCCGGACAGCCCGGCCTGGCAGGAGAAAGCGAACCTTTCGCCCGGCGAAAAGAACCGGGCCGATCATCGCCATCACGCGCTCGACGCGATCGTCATCGCGCTGACCAACCGCAAGACCCTTGCGGCGATGCACCAGGGCAAGGAAACGGTGAACCACGTCAACCGCGACACGGGCGAACTGGTCGAGTACCAGCGCTTCACGAAGGACATCCCGCCACCGTGGGAGATGGAGCGCGAATCGTTCCGGCGGATGGTGCTGGAGAAGCTGCGGAATGTGAACGTCTCGCATCGCGTGCGCCGGTCCGTGTCCGGTGCACTGCACGAGGAAACCAACTACGGGCCGGTGTGGAGCCCGACCGGCGGGACACAGCGGGTCGAGGGCCTGTTTGTCGTGCGAAAGCCAGTGGACTCATTGACGATGAACGAGGTCGAAAACATCCGTGACGAAGGGATCAGAAAGATCGTTCTCAAAAGACTGTCGGACCACGGAATCAAGTCCGGCCGCAAAGCGGAGAAGGTGCCGCCAAAGAAAATGCAGGAAGCAATGAAGGGTCTGGCGATGCCGTCGGGGGTTCCGATCCGTAAGGTCAGAGTGCTGCGCAGCGAATTAACGATTCGTCCGCTCCGCGAGGGACGTCTGGACGAAGTATGGGTGAAGCCCGGTTCCACCCATCACCTGTGCCTCTTTGAATGGGAAGCAACCGACAAAGCCGGCAAGTCCAAGAAGGTTCGCGACGCCGTGTTCGTCCCGATGCTGGAAGCCCGGCGGCGGGTCAAGGCCGGTGAAGAGATTATTCAGCGCAACCACCCGGACCGTCCGGAGGCGCGGTTCGTCATGTCGCTCTCCGGCGGAGAGATGGTGCTGGCGAAACTGAAGGGACAGGAAGGCCCCGTGTTGCTGACCTACAAGACGGCGGCTTCGACTTCTAAGCAGATGCAGTTCGCCCATTCGACCGACGCACGGCGTTCGGGCGACCAACCGCCGCTCAGCTTCAAGCCCGCGACTTTCGACGCCCGAAAGGTCACCGTCAATCCGCTGGGCCGCATCCGTTGGGCGAAGGATTGATTCTCACACTTCAGATGATCAAGCGCACCCTCGACATCTCCACCGGCCCGACCTTCCTCTCCGTCGAGAACGATCAACTCGTGCTCACGCGCGAGCGCGAAGAGATCGGCCGCGTGCCTTGCGAGGACGTCGGCGTCCTGCTCGTCGATCACGTCGCCACCACGTACACACACGCCGTCCTTACACGCCTGCTCCACTTCGGCGCGGTGGTCATTGTCTGCGGCGCGAACCACGTGCCGGCGGGCATGCTCCTGCCGATGGAGAACAACGAGCTCACCGCCCGGCGGATGCGTTTGCAGGCCGCCGCGCCGCTGCCGCTGCGCAAGCGACTCTGGCGGCAGATCGTCCGCCACAAGGTTCGCCTCCAGGCGGCCAATCTCGACGAAGCGCACCCCGCGCGCCGGCGGTTGCTCGCCATGTCCGACCAGATCAAGAGCGGCGACGGCTCGAACATCGAAGGACAGGCGGCTCGCTTCTACTGGCCCGCGCTGCTCGGTTCCGAGTTTCGCCGCGACCCCGACGGGCTGCCGCCCAACAACCTGCTCAACTACGGCTACATGGTGATGCGCGCCGCGGTGGCGCGGGCGCTGGTGGCCGCGGGATTGCATCCGGCGTTCTCGCTTCAGCACTCGCACCGCAACAACGCGTTCGCCCTGGCGGACGATCTTGTGGAAGTGCTTCGCCCCATGGTCGACCGCGCCGTGCTCGATCTCCTGCGCGCCGGCGCCGGCTTCATCGATCACGCGTCAAAGCAGAAACTGCTGGCGCTGCTCGCCGACGAAGTGACCGTCGCGGGCGAGGGTGGGCCGCTCATGGTCCAACTCCATCGTATCGCGACCTCGCTGCTGCGCTGCTACGAGGGCACCGGCAAACGACTGGACCTGCCCGAATATCCCCTGCGCTCCTCCCAAACTGACGCGCCTGACGACGAGCAAGGCGGCGACGGTGAATGAATTCCCGTGCAAACCAGATCGGACGGGGACAATAGACTGGTGCGCCTTAGCGCCTACCGACTCATGTGGCTATTCGTGCTCTTCGATCTGCCCGTGGACACGAAGCAGGCGCGGCGCGCTTACGCGCAGTTCCGCAAATTCCTGCTCAAGGACGGATTCGTTCAGGTACAGTACTCGGTCTATGCGCGGGTTTGCGCGAGCGAGGCGAACGTGGAGGTCCACACCCACCGCGTCGAGGCGCGGGTGCCCGATGACGGGGAAGTGAGGCTGATGTGCATCACCGACAAACAGTTCGCCCGCCAGCGCATCTTCTGGGGAAAAATGCGCAAGGCCCCGCCGAAAGCGCCACACCAGCTCGAGTTTTTCTGACCTCCTTCTCGCCTAAGTCGCGGCCGCATGGGCCGTTGAGCACGGGATGAGTCTAACCAACCCGGCCCTGCCAGCAATCCGCAACTGCCGCGATCTCGGGATGACGCCGAGTTCCGAGTCTAACCAACCCGGCCCTGCCAGCAATCCGCAACTAACGCGGCTTGCGCGGGCGGCGGACGGCGAGTCTAACCAACCCGGCCCTGCCAGCAATCCGCAACTGGGCAACGATGTTGCCCGCCGTGCCGCCGGAGTCTAACCAACCCGGCCCTGCCAGCAATCCGCAACTACAGGTTCCCATCGTGCCCGCCGAAGATCGAGTCTAACCAACCCGGCCCTGCCAGCAATCCGCAACTGACCGCTGGTGCGGGAATCGTCAACGTCGAGTCTAACCAACCCGGCCCTGCCAGCAATCCGCAACTCGATGCGCATCCGCTCCTCGATCCGCGCTGAGTCTAACCAACCCGGCCCTGCCAGCAATCCGCAACTTGCAGAGGTTGAGGATGATCGTCTTCTCGGAGTCTAACCAACCCGGCCCTGCCAGCAATCCGCAACTCATCAAGGGGCTGTCCACCACGGGCATCGTGAGTCTAACCAACCCGGCCCTGCCAGCAATCCGCAACTCTATCTCCGCTTCGCCGCCGCCGATGTTGAGTCTAACCAACCCGGCCCTGCCAGCAATCCGCAACGCTTCGCGTTGCGGATTGCTGGCAGAATCTGGCGAGTGAGGACTTCATCGGCCTTCGCCCGATGATGCGTGAGAATCATACCCCCTTCGTGCGCGTCGTCGGAACGACCGACAAAACCGCTGCGCCGCCGCTCCCCGCGTGGATTCTGGGTGCTGGCCCGCCTTCATCCTGCATCCTTCCGCCTTTATCCTTACGCGCTCATGACCCCCATCGTCCTGCATCACGGCCTGTTCGGCTTCGGCGACATCAAGATCGGCCCGTTGAAGCTCTCCTACTTCACGGGAATCGACCGCGCCATCACCGATCGCGGCCACCCGCTGATCGTCTCGCGCGTCCACCCCACCGGCAGCATCGAACGCCGTGCGCGCGAGCTGAAAGTGACCATCCGCCGCCAGCTCAAATCGCTCGACCGCGAGAAGCAAAAGGTCGTGATCATCGCCCACTCCATGGGCGGCCTCGACGCGCGCTACATGATCAGCAAGCTCGGCATGGACGACCGGGTCGCCGCCCTCGTGACCATCACCACCCCCCACCGCGGCAGCCCCTACGCCGACTGGTGCCTCAAAAACCTCGGCCAGCGCCTCGGCGGCCTGCAACTGATGAACCTCCTCGGCTGGGACGTCCGCGCCGTCTCCGACCTGACCACCGCCAGCTGCGCCCGCTTCAACGAAGAGATCCCCGACGCCCCCGCGGTGAAGTATTTCTCCATCAGCGCCGCCCGCCCCTGGCACCGCGTCCCACCGTTCGCGGTGCACGCGCACAAGATCATCACCGACGCCGAGGGCCCGAACGACGCCCTGGTCTCGGTGAAGAGTTCCACCTGGGCCGAGCACCTGGGAACCTGGCCCGCCGACCACTGGCACACGATCAACCATCGGATGGTGGTGGAGTTGAAGGAGCCGACGGGGGACATCACGCCGTATTACGTGAAGGTGCTGAACCGGCTGCGCGAGGACAACATCTTCTCGCTCACCTCACGCGACGGATCTCCGTGCGATGCCTCTTCCTGATATCATGGCAGAATGCGCGCAACAGGCCGGTGGACCAGGTGGATCATCGTCTCGCTCGTGATCGCATTCCTCGTCGCCGAGGTCGTCCTGCGGCTTGCATTCGGGCTGGGCAACCCGCCGCGGATGCGGTCCGATTCGAAGATCGAGTACCTTTATACGCCATCCCAAGACCTGGTTCGATTCGGCAACCGAATCCGCTACAACGGGTTCGGGATGCGCGGCGAGGACTTTCCTCGCAGGAGGTCTGACGCGGCAGAGCTTCGCGTGATTGCAATCGGCGACAGCGTCTTAAACGGCGGCGCACAAACGGATCAGGAGGACATCGCCACGGAGATCTTGAGGCGGGAACTCCCGCGCGAACTGAATCGTCCGGTAAGCGTCGGCAACATCTCGGCCGGCAGTTGGGGTCCGCCGAACGCGCTGGCGTTCGTTGAGGCATTTGGCCTCTTCGACGCCGACGTCGTGATCCTGGTATGGTCGAGCCACGATTACGCGGATGTGCCAACGTCCCAGCCGATCGAGCGCCGGCCGCTGCTCGCAACAGAGGAAGCGCTGACGCGCTATCTGCCTCGGTTCCTGCCTGCGGGACCGACGACTGCAACGCCCACTCCATCGCCGCAAGACATCGACACCAGCTTGTCGGCCCTCGCGAAGCTCGTCGCGCTATCGCGAGTTGCAGGGGCACACGTGATCGTCGCCCAGCACATGGAGAAGGGAGAGTTGTCATCCGCGCCGGACAGGGGGCATGACCACATCAGGCGGACGGTGGAGGAGGCGGGAGCGACTGTCATTCAACTCGGCCCCGACTTCGCGACGTCGCTCAAGGCCGGGCGAGACCCGTACCGTGATAGCATCCATCCGAACGAGGTTGGGCAGCGGCTGCTGGCCGACGCGCTCAAGTTGCCGCTGATCGCCCGATTCAAGCGAGACGATGCCGTCCGACAAGAATGACAGCAAGCAGCCGGGGTGGCGCATCGGTAACGCATCGACGCGACAGTTTCCTTTTGATGCTGGCCCGATCTAACGTTGGCGACCATGGTCAACCGCACCACTTGGATGATGTCGTTCGCGCCAATCGTGTCGGCCATTGCGACCGCTGCCTTTGCCGGCCCGTTTGCAGTTCCCGCGACGGCACCCGCGACGACGACGGCAGCCGCAGGGGCAAGCACTTCGGGCGTGCGGGTCTACGCCTGGTTCGACGCGCGCCAGCCGATCGTCACGCCGATGATCTGGGTGCGGGTCGATGAGGAGTGGCCGCTGGCTGCCGCCAACCGCGTCGCAGCGGCGTTGAAGTCCCGGCCGGCAGGGCAACGGGTGCTGTTCTTGTGGCATCCCTTTCCGCCGATCGACAAGCGCGACCTTCCGAAGCTGATCGCGCGGGGAGTGCGGTTCGACGACCGCTACTACCGCCAGTTCTTCGGCCGATTGGCGGAACTTGAGGCGCCGATCGAGCGGATCGTGCTCGATTACGAGGATGGCGTCAGCATCTGGCACACGATCGGCGTTATCCCCGAGGGCCCGGAGCGCCTCCGGGCGGCGACGAACGTGTTGAACGACCCGGCGGCATCGGCGCGGCTGCCGGAGGAGGTCCGGCGGACAACGCCGGCCGCGCTCTGCTCGCCCTTCGCCGGTCGCGATGCTTACGTAGCATGGAACCAGTGGGCCTCGCGCGAACTGGAATCGGCGATACGCAAGTCCCTGATCGACGTCGCTGCCGAACGCCTGGGCGCCCGCCCGCGCACCACGAACTACAACGACGTGCTGCCGAGTTTCCCCGTGTACGACCTGAATGGCTGGCCACTCCAGTCCGCTGCCGTCGGCGATGAGTCGTCCCCGTCGTGCTACATCACGCCCTCGGGCGGGCGCTACGTCGATCGGCGGAAGGACCCACGGTGGAACCGGTTCATCGACAACCTCAACGCCGTGCGTTCCGCCATGGCCAACGGGCCGGTCGTGCCGTGGGTCGCGCCGCCCACCTACGACGGCGACGCCCGCGGTGTGCGCGACGGCAACGCCTGGCTCTGGGAACAGATGATCCGGCACCTCCGCGCAACCGGCGTGAGGGAGTTCCTCTATTGGAACCCTCCGTACCGCGGGCGCAACATCGTGCGCGAGGACGCGCGCGCGGCGCGCGTGTTCGCCGACGCCGGCGCGAAACCGCTGGCGTCGCGAGTGCACCTGCCGGAAATCCTCCTTGACGCCGACCAGGTGGTGACGGGTGAGGTCGTCACCCGATACGAGGACTTTCGCTAAGATACGCCTTCGTGCAGCAATCGACCGATCCCATCGCACCTGCTGATTCTGACGTGGCCGAACCCGTCGCAGCGCCCGTGGGCAACCGCACGGCGAGCGGTTTCGCGTGGTTCGCGGTGCAAGCGGTTGGCGTGAAAATCGTCGGTGTCGCGTGCCAGGTCGCCCTTGCGTACCTGTTGGGTAGCGCAGACTACGGATACGTCAGCCTCGCCTATCTGGTGGCCACCTTTGCCTCCCTCATCCAGCAGGGCGGGCTGCGCGACATGCTGATCCAGCGGGGCCGGGAGTTCGACAAGTGGGCGAGCGATGCCTTTTGGATGGCGCTGGCGCAGGGCGTGGCAAGCACCGTCTTCATGATCGTAGCGGCGCCAGCGGCCGCCTGGTTCTTTCACGACCAGCGGCTCGTGGGACTCATCCTCGTGCTCGCGACGCAGAACGTGCTGGTCAGCCTCTGCGTCGTGCCCGAAGCCAAGCTTCAACTTGACCTGCGCTTCAAATTCCTGGCCGCGGCAGCGTTCGCAAACAGCGTCGGCCTGTCGCTGTTGAGCGTTCTCTTCGCGTCGCTCGATCACTTTGCCGGGACCGAGTTTGGTCCTTACAGCTTCATCCTCCCATGGCCCATCGTCGGATTGATGCGAGCAATCATCCTTTGGCGCGCGGCCCGAATTCCGGTGCGACGACCGAGATTTCACCTCTGGCGGCACATGGTTGTCGACAACGGCGTCCTCCTCGCCGCAACCTTCTTCTGGACGATCACGTGGCAGGGTGATTACTTCATCTTGGGGCGCCTCTACGAGAAAGACGCGGTCGGCAGGTACTTCTGGGCATTCAACCTGTCATCGCAAACCCTGCAACTTCTATCGCTCAGCGTCGCGGGGGTGCTGCTCCCCTCGCTGACTCGGCTGGCGGGCGACCCGCAACGGCAGTTGGGGGGGTTCCTGCGCGCTGCGAACGCCCTGAGTCTGCTCGCGACGCCAGCGTGCCTTCTGCAAGCTTTGGCAGCGGACCCGTTCGTGCGCTTGCTGTTCGAGCCGGAATGGTATCCCGCCATTCCCGTCATTCAGATTCTCAGTATCGGGTGGGCATTCCTCGCGGTCGCGCCATCGGCGGTCAGCATGCTCAAGGCACAGGGGCGCTTCATGACGCACCTGTGGATGTACGCCTCGTTGGCGGTCGTCTTCCTCGGGTTGGTCTACTGGGGGGCGCGGGCCGCAGGGATCGTCGGGGCCGCGTGGGGCGTCCTCGCCTACTGCGTGATTGCAGGTCCGATCTCCACGTTCGTTGCGATTCGGCCGCTGGGGGGCACTTGGCTCCAGTCGTTCCACGTCTTCTTCATTCCCATGACGCTCAGCGCGCTGACAATAGGCGGATCGTACGGGCTCGGAACGCAATTGCACCTTGAGCGGCACGGCGAGGGAGTGGCCGCCCTGATCGCGCTCCTGGTTGGCGTCCCGGCATACGTGTTTTCATCCCGGCTGCTGGCTCCGGAGGCTTGGCAGGATACGATGTTCCGAGCGTACTCGATCTTGCGCATCCGGGCAGGTCTGCGCAAATCCGCAGCCGCCTGATCGAAGCGGTGGCGCGCGCAGCCGGCTCGGTCGCCGGCGCCAATTGGAATCGCTATGGACCACGCGGCGTCATATCAACTTCGCAACGTCCTCGAAGCGCTGGGAACCGGCGAGGGCATGCTGGCGCTCGCCGCCCTGGTGCTCCTCGGCGTCGTCGTCGCCGGGTTCCCACCCGGGCGATGGCTGGCGATCTCCCTGCTGATGTTCACCAGCGCGCTCGGCTATTTTCGATGGGTTCCCCTCTCGCTCATCCCGCCATTCGAGCAACTCCGCGCCAACGGTCGCGGCATCTGCTTCGCGCTGCTGGTCCTCTTGCTGATCCCGGCAATCACCTCGGGTCGCGGGTGGCGCGTGCGCTTGTTGAGCGGCGGGTTGCTGACGTATTTCGTTTTCCAGATGGTCTTCAGCGCCCGGACGGCATTCGCGGGCGACGCCGTGAAGGGCGTGCTTGCGGCGGCGTCTTTTACGCTCACGTTCCTGACGCTCGGGTGGGGATTGTCCCGCTGGCTTCAGAGGTCAGAGGACGCCCACGCGGCGGTCCGCGCCATCGCGCTTGCGGGCATCCTGTTCTGTCTCGGGACGGCCGTGCAGTTGACGGTGCGTCCCAACTCCGTCGTATGGCAGAACCGTCTGCTCGGCCTCACCGGCAACCCCCAGCACGCGGCGGTGCTGTTGGCCGTCGCATTGCCGCCCACGTGCTTCCTTCTGGCACGGTCCGGACGCGCCAGGCTCGGACGAAGACTCGCGATAGCGGCTTGCGTGGGGCTAATGGTCATCATGCTGGTCTGGACCGGATCACGCACCGGCGCACTCATGACGCTGGTCGGGTTGGCGCTGCTGTTTCGCCTTCGCCTGGGCCGCCTGCTGGCGGTCGTCGTTGCCGGGGGCGTCTTCGTGTTGGTCGCGGCGCAGATTTTCTCGGAGAGCATCGTATCGGCGGACCGACTCTTGGCGACGGATGACACGCGGACAGCCGCTTGGATGTCCATGTGGGCGGACTTCCTGCGGAGCCCGTGGATCGGGATCGAGCTGGAAGAAGCGCGCTACTCGGAGAACTCTTATCTCCTCACGGCATCCCGCACGGGATTGCTCGGATTAATTCCGCTCCTGCTGGCTGTGATCCTGGTGATCCGCGGCCTGCTGCACCTCCAGTCCGCCCGCGCCCGTCTGGGCGAACACGCCCTGCTCGCGGACCTGGTGACGGGCGGGCTCGTCGCGTTGGGAGTAGGCTCGCTCTTTGAGGGCCATCTCGTGGCGGTGTACTCGTTCCCGATGTACGCCGTCTACATTTACCTGGGGGTGATGGCATTCCTGCTTGACGCCGCGAACGCACCGCCGATTACGGAGGTTTCACCACCCGTTGATGCGGCGTACGGCGATCCAATGCCGGAATGGGAGTACAGCAGCGCGTTACGGTAGCCCGCGCTGGCGGCGCGCATCGTCTGCTTCGGCCGATTCGACAGAGGAGAGTCACAACATGTCAGGGCTGAGTGGCAGGGTCTTTGGCTACGGACGCAGGCTGATGCGCCACCCGCTGACTACGATTCGTAACATTCCGAACTCGATCGAGTCTCTGCGGATGAAGTACCGAGGAGACTCGATCTTCCGTCGAGCGAGCGACGTCGCGAGCGCCTCCAGTTGCCCCTCGCGCATGATCGACAAGGCCGTCGAGCTTTGGCGCCCGCGCAACGTGCTCGATGTGGGGTGCGGGATCGGGCGCGCGATGGACTATTTCGTCGAGCGCGGCGTGGCGGAGGTGTACGGCCTGGAGGGCTCGCCCCTCGCGCGCAGCATGGCGCGCCAACCGCACCTCATCCAGGAGGCGGACCTGTCGAAACCCGTTGACCTGGGCCGGCGGTTTGACCTGGCGTATACCGTGGAGGTCGCTGAGCACATCCACCCGCAATCTGCGGACGTCTTCGTGCAGAATCTGACGCGGCACGCGGACCGTGTCCTCATGACCGCCGCCCGCCCCGGGCAGGGTGGCATGGGACACCTCAACGAGCAGGAGCCGCAGTATTGGTACGGTAAGTTCGAGGCGGCCGGCTACCGACCGGATGAAGCGGCGCGCGAGGCGATCCGTGCCCTGCGCGACGCGTACCACGAGAACGTGATGGTCTTCTACCTCGCGTGACGCACGGCATTGGATCCCTCGCGCCAACTGGCGTCATTTCACAGCCTCGACGGCCACGCCGATCCCGCCCAGGGACCGCGTGGGCATCTCAACCTTGTCCAGGTGCGGGATCGCCGATTCACGGAACCCCATGACCCTCGCGTCCGCGAATCCCGCCTCGTTGAACAGCTTGACGAGCGACGGCCCGTCATACATCCACTTGTGCGAGTGAAAGTCGGTGCGGCTCAGGTAAAGGGAGTACGCCAACCCGCGGCCGCCGCGCTGCTCACCGCGCATGAGCAGCCGGCGACACATCCGTCTGGCGGGGTCGTCGTCGTGCAACGCGTCGGGCATCCGAATCTGCCCGAGGTACTCCTGGACGATGCCCGCGAGGTCGGGGACGAGCATTCGTACGTGACCGCCGGGGCGAACGACGCGCCGCCCCTCGCGTAGCAGGCGCAATGCCTCGTCCCGATAGAGGTGCTCGAGCGTGTGGCTGGCATAGACAGCGTCGAACGCGTTCTCGTCGTACGGGAGCGGGGATCGAAGGTTGACGTAAGAAACATTTCGCGGCCATGGAATGTCGATCTGTGACCGAGGCGCCAGCCGCAGCGTGCCCGCCAGCTTGCGGAGCCACGGCCGCTTCGCCAGGCGCGCGTTCAACGAGCCGTCCGTATTCAACCACTCCGGAGGCGCCGTAAGGCCGCTTCCCAAGTGAAGGAGGCGAGGCGAGGTCTGTGTCCCATTCACCATCATGCGTTCCCATCTTCGGCGCGCTGCGCCGTACCCGCGCTGGCGGGCGCGGCGAGCAGCGCCTGCCAGCGATCGGCCCACACCTCGGCGGCGTAAGGGGCTGCGAGCGCCGTGCTGCGTCGGCCCATCTCCGGCAACAAATCATGGCGCGCGTGCATCCACCGAAATGCCTGCGCCAGCGCGTCAGCGCTTTCGGTCGCCACCGGCAAACCGTTGTAATGGGAACGCACCACCTCGACCGCGGACCCGCACGCTTCGGTGCAGATCACCGGTAAGCCTGCGGCGCACGCCTCGACGACGACGAGTGGCCAAGGGTCAAAGCGGCTGGCGATGACGAACGCGCCGTGTTCCACCAGGACCGCAGGCAGGTCGGCCGGCTGGACGAACCCGCGATCCTCGATCCCCGGCTGGCCCAGCAGGAGTTCGCGACGCGCACCGGCCCCGCAGCACGTCAGCGGCCAGGGGTCGGCGATCGACGCGCGGTAGCGCGCGTATGCCTCGACGAGGATGTCGATCCCCTTGACCGGCTCGTACCGACCGGTGAACAGGAATCGTTTGGGCCAACCGCCCGGCCGCGCTGCCCGGGCAGCGGCGATCGGCGCCAACGTGGCGTAGTCGATCCCGTACACGCCGCGGGCAATCTTTCGTTCCGGCACCTTCAACATCCGCGCGAACTGCCAACTTCGCTCGCCAGCCACGACAACCTTGTCCATCCGGTCGAGGTAGCGTCCGATCTTCAGCCGGGCAAATCGCTGGCGCAGCGAGCCGCGCCAGGGCGTGTCCATGCCCATCACGAACCGCGCCCCTGCCAGTTGTGGTTCGCTCGCCAGCGCAACGTAAGGCGGATGCATCCAGCCCGCGATGACGACGACGTCGGGACGGTGACCGAGGACGAGGGACTTCACGTGTGCAGCGTTGGCGGCGTCGCTTTCGCCGAGCAACTGACACGGCACGCCGGCCATGACCTCATCGCCGAACCGGACGTTGCCGGAACCGCGCGTGCGGAAAGCGACGACGAGCAATTCGATCCCCTCGCGCGCCGCCAGCGCCCGCCAGCATGCCGCCATGTACCCCGAGATTTGCGTCCAGCAGATGACGACCCTCACGGCTGCCGTCCTCGTGCTTGCGCGCCGAGTCCGGGCGTTGCGGCGGAGGCAGGTTCGTTGACGAGCCGCGCGTAATGCCCCACCCACCGCTGCGCGATGATGTTCCAGTCATACCGCTCGCGGGCGAATGCCCTTGCCCGCTCGGCCGCACGATTTCTCAACGCCCCGTCGGTCAGCCACCGCTTTAACTCTTGAGAGATTGCCGCGACATCGACGGGGACGGCGCTCCCGACGCCCGCCTCGACGATCTCCCGCCAGATGTTGACCTGATCCGAGATCAGGACGGGCGTGCCGGCGGCAACCGCCTCGACCACGGCAATGCCGAAGTTCTCCTGATGACTGGGGAGGACGAACAGCTCCGCGTCCGCCAGGGCAGCCACGCGCTCGGATCCGTGGAGCATCCCGGTGAAGATCACCCGGTCGCTCAGCCCCCGCGACACGATGATCGCCTCGAGTTGCGATCGATAAGCCGCCTCGACCGGACCAGCCAACACGAGCACGGCTTCGGGAATCGCAACATTCGCGAACGCGTTGATCAGCAGGTCCAGTCCCTTCTTGTAGTGAAGGCGACTGAGGAATAGCACGATCCTCCTCCCCGCGATCTGCGGAAACCGATCGCGGAAGGTTCCGGGCGGCGGCAGGGTTTCAAACTCCGCCATGTCCACGCCCAGCGGTTCCACGATGACCGGCGGAGTCAACCCCAGCGGCGCGACGAGATTCCTCTCGGCCTCGGTCGTGAAGTGCATCGCGGACGCGCCGTTCAGATCCTTGCGCAAGCGCCAGCGCAGGTAGAGGGCCTTCTTCAGTTTCCGCTGGGCCAAACTCCACGGATCCAACATCCCTTGCGGGAGCATGACGTACGGGACGGACGCCCGGCGGCATGACTTGGCCGCCTGGTGCTGAATCTCCTCCCAGATCGCGTGAATATGCACAACGTCGGCGGACGCCACCTGCTGATCGATGAGGCGTGCAATATCGCGATGCCAAAGGAGCGGCGTCGTGCAAGGTCCGATGAGTTCGACGGAGACGCCGGCGCGTCGCAGGACGTCGGCAGAAGCGACGTCGTCGCCCTTGCGCCACGTGGCGGCGAGTGAAACGTCCAACCCGGCCGTGACCTGCGCGCGAGAGAGGTTGAGCACGGTTGCCGCAGTCCCACCGGACCGGGGGTCGATGCTGGAGATGACGTGCAAAACGCGCATGAGGCCTCACAAGGTCGTCGCTGCATCGATGGGGCACCGTTCGTGTTCGGCGCGTTTTCCGTCTACCGCAGTCGCGAAATGGCAAGTTCCTACCGAACACGGCGCCGGTCGCGGGAAGTGTTTTCGATCAGGCCCAAACGCGCCGGACATTGGACCGCCTCGCGTTTCGGCCGTCAAAGGATCGGGCGCGACGTTGCTTCGGCTCATTGCCGGTTTCATCGAACGTCCTTTCTTCTGTTCGACCCGACGCCCGCGTCGCGCAAGCGGGAATAGTGATCGATCCATCGCCGGGCGATCGCGTCCCAGTTGAAGCGCTCACGCACGAAAGCGGCGCCGCGCCGGCCTGCGTCGGCGCGAAGCTGACCGTCCTCAAGCCATCGTTTGATCTCGCGCGAAAGCGAATCGACGTCGATCGGCGTCACGCCCCCGGCGCCCGCGGCCGTCACCTCACGATGAATGTTCACCTGGTCCGAGATCACGACGGCCGTGCCCGCGGCCATGGCCTCAACGACCGACATGCCGAAGTTCTCCTGGTGGCTGGGCAGGACGAACAGATCGGCGTCCGACAGCGCCGCGATCCGGTCCTCACCACCGAGCATACCGGTGAACAGCGTGCGCTCGGAAACATTCTCGCGCGCGATCATCTGCATGACGGACGCGCGGTAGCTGCCTTCGTCGGGCCCCGCGATCACCAACATGACGTCTTCTCGCGCAAGTCGGGCGAACGCGGGGACGAGCAGCTCGAGTCCCTTCTTGGGATGGATGCGGCTGAGAAACAGCACGATGCGCCGGTTGCCCACCTGCGGCCAGCGACGCCGGAACGTCCCCGCCGGGGGCGGGTGATCGAATTCCCTCAGGTCGACGCCGTGCGGTTCGACGATCGCCGGGGCGCGCAGGTCGAGTGGGCCGGTGAGATCCCGCTCGGTTTCGGTCGTGAAATGAAGGGCGGCCGCCTGCTGGAGGTTCCGTCGCAGTCGCCACTTCATGTACAACCGCTTCTTGAGCCACGACTGCGAGAGGCTCCACGGGTCAAGCATGCCGCACGGGCGCACCACGTAGGGCACGCCCGCGGCTTGCGCCGTTCGCGCGGCGCGGTGCTGAATCTCTTCCCACAGCGCGTGGATGTGCACGACGTCGGCGCCGGCGACGGCGTGCTCGATCGTCCGTGCCAGCGCCGGGTGGCGCAGGGTCGGGCCGATCGCGGGCCCGACGAGCGTCACCGCCACGCCGGCCTCCCTTAGTTTCCTGGCAACGTCGTCGCGTGCCCCGCGCGCCGCCGTCGACACCACGGACACGTCCAAACCCGCGCGCGCCTGCGCCGACGCCAGGCCGAACAGCGCGGTGGCCGGTCCGCCCGAGCGGGAATCGATGCTCGAAATGACGTGAAGCGCCCGCATCCGCTTGTCGCTACCCTCGACCCGATTCCAACGCGCGGCCTCGGCCGGCCACGCCTTCGTAATGGTTGCGCCAGCGGTTCGCGATGGCTGCCCAGTCATATCGCTGTACGGCAAACGGGCGAGCCCGCGCTCGCGCGTTCGCGCGCAACGCGTCGTCCGTCAACCACCGCTGCAGTTCGCTCGCCAGGCACCCGACCTCGGTTCGCACGACTGCGCCGACGCCCGCGTCCGAGATCTCCCGATGAAGGCATACCTGATCCGAGACGATGACCGGCGTCCCCACCGCCAGCGCCTCGATCACGGCAATGCCGAAGTTCTCATGGTAGCTGGGCAGCGCGAACAAATCAGCGTCGGCCAGCAGCGCCAGCCGGTCCCGCCCGTGCAGCATCCCGGTGAAGACGACGCGATCGGCCACGCCCAGCGCCGTCGCCGTCTTTCGCGCTGTTGCCGCATAGCCCGAGTCCGGCCCGGCGACGACCAGCACGGAATTCTTCGACGGCATCCTCGCCAGCGCCGGGATGAGCAGTTCCACACCCTTGCCGGCGTGCAACCGTCCGAGGAACGCGATCATCGGGCGCCGGCCGACCTGTTCATGCCGATCGCGAAACGAACCCGCCTGCGGGAGGTCCGCGAACTCGTCGACGTCAACCCCCAGGGGCTCGACGATCGTCGGCGTGGGCAACCTCAGCCGCGCTACCCAATCGCGCTCCATCTCCGTCGCGAAGTGGATCGCCGCGGCGCGCTCGAGATTCCGCCGCATCCGCAGGGCGAGGTACAGCCGCTTCTTCATCGCCCCGTGGGACATGTTCCACGGATCGAGCATACCGTGCGGTGTCATCACGTAGGGCACGCCCAGCCGCTGGCACGCACGCGCGGCCTGGTGTTGGATCGCTTCCCACATCGCGTGAACGTGCACGACGTCGGCATCGCGCACGTGCCGCTCGACAATGGCGCGCAACTGCGGATGGCGGGACATCGGATCGGTCGCCCGCACCGAGTGCACCGCCACCCCTGCCGCTTCCATCTGCTTCGCTGCATCGACCCCCGGCGCAGCGACCCACGTCGCCAGGACAGTGACCTTCATCCCCGCGCGCGCCTGAGCCTTCGCCAGGCCCGACAGCGCCGCGGCGGTCCCCCCGCTGATCGGGTCGATGCTGGAGTTGATGTGAAGCACCCGCATCACGCGCCGACAAGCTCCTTCAATCGGTCGATCAGCCCGTTGTACACGCGGTCGGGATT
>JBAUGM010000718.1:0-3923 GCA_049679725.1 Tepidisphaeraceae bacterium | reverse complement strand
GCAGATGATGACATGTGGCGTATCCTTCCCGGCCTCGTTGGCCGAACGGGTGACTGAGTCGCATCAATCACCCAAGGTACGCCGCTTTTACTGCCGCGCCTTCATCCACAGCTTTTGGTCATAGCTCGAGGGACTTGAGCAATAACGTCTGATCGAGCGGCCTGCTGCCGAAGGGCCACTTCTTTGTGCCAGGATGAGAGAATACTCGCGCCCGTTCGCGCGACGCTGCCGCCAGAATGCGCGCGAGTTCAGCATGGACGGGCACCGTACGGAAATCGTGATCCTTCGGCCCGCCCTCGCGGCCCGACCCGCCGCCGTAGACGCGGATCGTACCGCCGCTTTCCCGAAGCTGAATGTGGTCCCACATCAGGTCTCGTACCTCGCCGAACCTTAGCCCCGTGTACGCCATGGTCGCGAAGATTGGCTTCAGGATTGGGTCAGCATTGTCGAGCAGAACCTTGACCTGCTCGGGGGTAAAGCAGGGCTGCGGCTTGCTGTTCGCCTGCATCAGCGGCTCGCCCGCGATGGGGTTGCAAGGTAGCAGACGTTGCGGCTTCGCCATCTCCGACGCCCACTTGAGAAGCTGACGGACGATCATCATCCTGTCGGCAATCGTCTTCTGCGACATGCCGTCCTGCTCAAGCTGGGCCTTGAAGCCGTAGAAGTCATTGACGGTAAAGCGGCTTGCCGCCTTGTCGCCGCGCTTCTCCCACCACTTCTGGAGTTTCTTCAGGACGTAGGTGTATTTCTCCATCGTCTTGAACGCGCGCCCTCGGCCTCTGAGAAGTCCAAGGTAGGCGTCCACGATCTCTCCGAGCTTGATGTTCGTCCGCTCGACCATTTGCTGCTCGCCCGTTTCCAGCCGTTGCGACAGCCGATGGGCTTCGCGAAAGGCGTCGTCGCGCTTGAAGACTTCCAGCGCGACGAATCGCTGCTTGCCGCCGACTGAGAACGTTGCCCAGAAGGTCTCCGTCGCCTTCTCGGTTCCATCGGTACTCTTGAAGACGCGCCTGCCGATGCGGATGGGCGGCTGCGTCCCTGGGACCAGTTCTTTATCTACCCACTTCATCGCATCGATCCCGCCAGAAGCGGAGCGGTTTGCCCCGAACGACGCTCTTGGCGTACAGCCCCTCGCTGACCTTCCGCTTGAGGGTCTGCGGGCGCAGCTTGACCAGATCGGCGGCTTCGCTGAGCGAGAGGATCGGCGGAACGTCGGCGGGCACGGCGAACGCTCTGCGGATGTCGTCCAACGTCAACGGCACGAAGGTCGAGTCATCGGCATCGAAAGCGTTCGATTTGCTGGGGACGCGAACGTCTCGCGGCCCCGCATCGGACTTGAACGGCATGGGATTGCCTCGCGGTTGAGAATTGCGGTATCGAGCGGAACCAAACCGCTCGTCTCAACCGAGTTCGCGCCCCTCAAGTCTGTGACTGCTTTTCGATCCGCCGCGCGGCCTCAGGGCGCGGAGATGACCAGATGAGGTACGGGGAGACGACCTGCTTGGACACGTCTGAAGGTCGCGTGGGGCGGAAGCGAAGGGCATCCACGGCCTTCGATAAGGCCGACGAGCATGCGCGGGGCGATCAGCCGAAGTAGTGGGGTTCTTTTCGAGAAAACAGGACAGTGGCGCAGGACAGCGCGTCTCAGAAATGAAATAACCCTCGCACAATGCGAGGGTTATCGATTCCTAAGCGGAGAGGGGGAGATTCGAACTCCCGCTACCCTTGCGGGCAGACCGGTTTTCGAAACCGGCGCATTCAACCACTCTGCCACCTCTCCGGGATGGCTCGAAACCTTATCCGACTGGCTGGAATTGGTCAAACGCCTTGGTTTTCCCGGTGTTGTGTCATCGTCGTCGTCTTCGGGATTGAGCTGGCGGAGGATGTGGACGCGCTCGCGCGGGTCGAACGGTTTGGCGTTGAACTTGCCGAGCCACAGCGTCCCCTCGCTCAGCCGATCCGCTCCCGCTGCACGCCGCCGAACACCATCGCGCCGAGCCGACCATTCCCCAGCGGCAGCGCCTCCACCCACTTCTGCGCGGGCTGGCGGTACCACATCGCAACGTCGCTCGCGGCGCGCGTGACGTCGTGCAGGCTCAGGACGACCGTCAACGCGAAGAGCGATCGGCCGATCAAGTTGGGCATGGGTCTCGGCGGGAGTACACGCCGCCGCTGGTAGAGGCGGCGTGTGCGATCGGTTCGCGATTAGCGTCGCCGGCAATGCAGATCACGGTGTTGTAGGGGAATGTGGGCTGCGGGACGAGCGTGGAAATCATCTGCGGCGAGAAGAGGCGCGTCGTGCCCGTAACGCTCATATCCAGCGCGTCCTGCTGGTCGGCGGCAAATGCGGTCTCCGCGGAGCGGCGGCGGCGGCGGCCAGCTCGTGCAGCAAAAAAAGCTGAGTGAGATCGCGAAGAGAACGCGGCGCAAATCTCTCGTCAGCATCACGGTGGCCGTTACGCACGGGTCATTCTTTGGCGGCCGGGAAGGCAAGCGGGCGAGTCCAGATCCGTGGACTCGCCCGCACTGCGAATCGATTTCCAAACTGAAGTTAGCTTCGCGGCCACTTCTGGCCGCGCCAGAACCAGGAGTTATAGGTCTGGATGGTGTGGTCGTACACGAGTTGGTCGGCGCGGAGCGTCTTCACGCTGCCATCGAGGAACATGAAGTTCGCGACCTTGCCGCGGTTGTGCCGGCTCTCGGGCGCGGTGGAGGTCCCGGCGATGGCGGCGAGTTGGGGCAGCCGCTGCACTTCCTCACGGTTGTAGACCTGCGTGATACTCGTGACGAACGGGAAGTTGGCCTGGCTCCACTGCTCGCAGAGCCAGAGCGTGTCGTAGGGGCGCTTGTACTGGGTGATCTTGGTCATGTCCCACGGCCCGCCGTAGACCGTGTTGGTGTACATGTTGCCCGCGTCCCAGTTGGTGAAGAGCCGGTTGACGTGATAGCTGATCTTCGTGGGATCCCCGTGCGGCACCGGACATTGAAGGATCGTGCCGGTCCACGGGCGCTTGGCGAGCAAATACGGGGGAGGGCCGTACCAGTCCTTGGGAATGGCCATGTACTTGGCCAGCTGGTCATGCCACATGAGCTGCGTACCGGTGTAGTTCGGCTTGGGCACGTAGCCCTTGAACTCGACGTAGTACATCTGCAGCGCCTGTCCTATCTGTCGGATGTTGGACGTGCACTGGACGGTGTACGCCTGCTGCCGCGCCGATTGCAGCGCGGGCAGGAGGATCGCGATGAGGACCGCGATAATCCCGATGACGACGAGCAACTCGACGAGCGTGAATCCCTTGCGACGTGTCATGACCTTAGCTCCGCGCGAGATGGCGAACTCCTGAACCGCCGGTAACAGGATGCGCCGACCTTGCATCGGCGCGACCCAAGAAGCCTACCTCACGCTTCAGCCTTTTGCGGTGCGATGTCGCGCAAACAATCTAAGAGAACGCGCACGACCGAAATCCGCGATTGCGTCGTCGTGCGCGCGCGACCCGCGCCGATTCACGGTTGAAGCGGCACCATCTTCGCGAAGCGCACGCGGACGGGCCCGATCAGCCCCGACTCGACCAGCGGCGAGTCCTTCTCCCAGTGCTTCCACATCGCAAAGGCGATCCGCTTGCGGTTCTTCACCGCGGCGGGGTCGTTGAACCAGGAGGGGAACTCCGCCAGCCGGCCGATGGTGAACTTGGAGCCGTCGGTCGCGTACGTCACGTCCGGCTCGATCTGCTCGTCGCCGATCATCCGGTTCACCCACGTGTTGGTCACCGCGATGGTGATCGTGTTCTCGCCGGGCTTGAGGTGCTTGGTGACGTCGGCGGCGAACGGCGCGGTCCAGACGATGCCGACGCGGTGGCCGTTGACGGTGACTTCGGCGACGTCGCGGACGGCGCCCAAGTCGAGGTAGGCGCGCGTGTCGGTGG
>JBAUGM010000717.1:0-5548 GCA_049679725.1 Tepidisphaeraceae bacterium | reverse complement strand
TGCTTGCACCGCGTTTCTTTCGCGAATGCAACGCGGTGCAAGCACCGCGGCTACACGGAAAGCGGAGAGGTTCGTTCAGGATCATCCCGCGATCACGGAAACAACCCCTTCAACCGCAGCGCCTCCGCCACGCGCGAGATCGCGATCGTGTACGCCGCCGTGCGGTAGTCGCAATCCGCTTCGTCCGCCTTGGCGTTCACGGCATCGAAGCTCTTCTCCATGATGCGCTGCAACTCGTCCTGCACGCGCTTCGCGTCCCAGAAGAAGTTGTCCAGCCCCTGCACCCACTCGAAGTAGCTGACGGTCACGCCGCCGGCGTTGGCGAGGATGTCGGGGAGGACGGTGACGCCGTTGTCGCGGAGGATCTCGTCGGCGGCGGGGGTGGTGGGGCCGTTGGCGCCTTCGCAGACGACGCGCGCCCGCACGTGCGGCGCGACGTTCGCGTCGATCGTGTTCTCCATGGCAGCGGGGATGAGCACGTCGCAGTCGCAGGCGAGCAGCTCCTCATTGCTGATCTCGTCGGCGCCGGGGAAGGCGACGAGCGTGCCGTGCTCCTTGTAGAACGCGGCGGCGGCTTCGACGTCGAGGCCGCTCTCGTCGAAGATCCCGCCGGCCTTCTCGCTGATGGCGACGACTGTGGCGCCGCGCTCGGCGAGCAACCGGGCGGTGTGGTACCCGACGTTGCCGAACCCCTGCACGGCAACGCGCACGTCGGCGGTGGTCTTGTTCTGCGTGGCGAGAAATTTGCGGAGGGTGTTCATCACGCCGCGACCCGTTGCCTCTTCGCGCCCAATGGATCCCCCGATCGCGACGGGCTTGCCGGTGACGACGCCCAGCGCCTGATAGCCGACCATCATCGAATACGTGTCGAGGAACCAGCTCATCACCTGCGCATCGGTGCCCGCGTCGGGCGCGGGGATGTCGTGCTGCGGGCCGATGATCGGCATGATCTCGGTCGTGTACCGGCGGGTGAGTCGCTCCTTCTCGCCGAGCGACAGTTTCTTCGGGTCGCAAACGATGCCGCCCTTCGCTCCCCCGTAGGGAAGATCGACCAGCGCGTTCTTCCACGTCTGGAGCATGGCCAGCGCCATCACCTCGTCGCGGCTGACGTGCATGTCGTACCGGATCCCGCCCTTGAACGGCCCGCGCGCGTTGTTGTGCTGGGCGCGGTACCCGGTGAACACCTGGATCGACCCATCGTCCATGCGCACGGGGCAGGAGACGGTGAGCACGCGCTTGGGCGACGACAGCACGGCGCGCCACACGGGATCGAGGTTCATCGTCGTGTAGACGCGGTCGTAGTACAGGTGCGCGTTCTGCCAGAACTTCGAGTGCTTCTCGGGAACGGGGCTGAGGCGGTCGGTGCGGTCCATGGGTGTCAGTTGTCCGTGGTCCGTTGTCAGTTGTAAAGACGCCCGATCGCCTGACTCCGGTTCGTATCGAACGAACCATCCATTCCTTCGCGTTCCTTCTTCGCGCCCTCGCGTGCTTCGCGGTTGCCTCGCGGCTCTCATGTCTGGAAGAGCCCGAGCTTGAACCCCGCAACGACCAGCATGACTCCGCCGTGAAGCACCAAGCCCCACCACACGTTCGTCCGACGCACGTCTGGCTCGAACAACCCGATCATCGCGAGGACGAACCCGATCGGGATACACGCGACGCCCAAGAGCACGCCGAGCACAAGTAGAAAGGGCCAGAAGCTGTCCGCGTAGGGACCGCGACGGAGGAGCACGACCGCGAGCATCGAGACGATGACGACGAAGACCCAAAGAGCGAAGCAGACCAGTGACGCGGCGCCGAAGCGCGAGTGGGGGAGTTTGACCGCAGGATCGGTGGTTTCGGGGTTGCGATACTCGATCGTCTTGGTCGACATCTATCGCGATTGTCGCCTGATCGTCATATCGAAGTTCTTCACCATCGACTTGTACATCGTCCACACGACCAGTCCGTAGACAGCCGTTGCGATCCAACTGAAGACGAGGACGACGACGCGGGCGGTGCCGACGGTGTTGCTGGTGGCGGCGAACTCGCTGCCGCCGAAGTTGAGGGGGTCGATGAGGACGGTGAGGACGGTGAAGGGGCTGAAGCTGCTGATGATGAGCCCGAACAACCCGCTGCCGCGCGAGGAGAGGAACGCCGTGCCGCACCACCCGAGCCCGCCGCACAGGCCGATGACGATGCCGACGCTGCTCATGACGGCGCGCACGGTCGTGCGGCAGCGGAGCGACATGTGCATCCCCAGGATGCTCGCGAACGCCGCGACCATGATGAGCAGGCCCGGCATGATGAGGATGGCTTCGGGGAAGACGATCCAGGCGAAGGCGCCGCGCTCGGCGCGCCAGCGCACGAGGTCGTAGAGGATGAACAGGACCACGCTGGCGACGGGGATCGCGACGAGGGGAAGCACGTAGCTCACGAGCCCGCGCAGCTTGCCCCAGATGTAGTAGCGGCTGGTGATCGGGGTGGTGAGCAGCAGGTCCAGGCTGCCGTCCTCTTTCTCGCGCGTCACGGTGCTGGCGGCGGCGTTGGTGACGATGAGGAGGATGACGGCGAACTCGACGATCGCCAGGCCGAGCAGGAACTGCCGGGCGGTCGTCGCACTGACCCGCCGGCCGATGTCGGCGACATCGATGGCGGTCAGCGTGTTGCCCGCCGTGCCGGGGTTCCCGCGCACTTCGAACTTGCCGTACAGCTGGTCGAGGCTCGACTCGACGCTCTCCTTGCCGTTGTAGTACGTCACGAGAGTGGCGGGGCTGACGTCGTAGGTCCGCGCGCCCGCGCCCTCGAAGATCGTGAGCTTCTGGCGGCTCGAGTCGTAGCTGTTGGCCGTGATGTACTTCCCGACCGTCAGCTTCTGCGAGAACAGGAAGACGAGCACCATCGCGCCGATGAGCCCCGCGGCCATGAAGCCGTAGCGCATGACGGTGGCGCGGGCAGCGGAGGCTTTGGTCTTCGCCTCGCGCCAGGCGATGGGGTTGGCCCAGACGTAGCGCGGCTTGCGGCGGGTCTCGCCCTTGCTGACGTGCAGCTTCTTCAGCACCCACGTCTGCAGCGACGTCGTCGACTGCGCCAGCTTGCGCAGGAACACGATGGCGGGGAAGATGAGCAGGGCGCTGAGCGCGAACATGAACGAGACGTAGAACGACGCCGGGCTGCTCAGGTACCACCCGATCGGCCAGCGCTTCAGATTATCTGGCAGCGAGCCGAACTCCGGCGGGACATACGACGGGTCGTTCAGCACGACGCGCAGCGCCAGGAACGGATGGATCCCCGTGAACCAACTGATGTTCGACGGCGTCTGCGGGTTCACCTGCCGCCCGGCGACCTGGAAGAACGGCAGCTTGTCGAGCAGGAACAGCCCGACGAGGTAAAGGACGACGAACATGTAGAAGCTGAAGATCGTGCGCCGCGTGCCGACCTTGAACGTGGCGATCGCCATGGCCAGCGCGCCGGTGACGAACGCGGTGGCGGCGGAGATCGCGAAGCTCATCACGATGCTGCGGATCGCCACGCCGCCGAAGATCTGCGTGATCGAGAAGATCGGGATCCCGCTGATGAGCAGCGCGATGACGAAGAAGATGCGCGACAGGAGCGACCCGAGGACGATCTGCCCGTTGGTGAGCGGGGTCGCGAGCAAGATATCGTAGGTTTGGCTGTCCTTCTCCTGCGTGATGGCGCCGGCGGTGAAGATCGGCGCGAGCAGCGCGACCAGGCCGAGCTGCAGGTAGCTCATGTTCTGGAAGATGCCGGCGGAGGTCTTCGCGAGGTCGGCGAGGCTGGCGCCGCCGGTGCCGGAACGGACGAGGGAGAAGATGACGAGAAAGATCAGGAGGCCGAGGTAGCCGCAGCGGATGAACAGGTCGCGACGACGCCGACCTGCCGCTTCGACGACGCGCAGCAGGATCGGGTTCGCGGGGATGAGGCGCCAGAAGTAGTTGCCGAAGCCAAGCATGTTTGGTTCTTACTCGCGATTCGGATCGTCCCACCGCTGAGGGTCGCGCGCCGTGTGATACACTGCCAACACGTTGACGCCTTCGTCCGTGATGGCGAAGAACACGCGATACGGGAATTTTCCGCAACGGCCAACCCGGACGCCCGCACCAACCTCGGGAAAACTTTCCGGTCGTTCCCTCGCCAATCGGATGACGTCAAACACCGCATCTACAACGCGGTCGCCAAGCGTCACGCGAATCTGGTCGTACCAACGACGCACGGCGTCGAGATCTGCCTCCGCGCGTGCACTGAGCCGATACGGCAGCACTAGCGACGGTTCCTAAGGCGTGCGAAGGCTTCGTCTCCGTCGATCATGACCGCCTTGCCCGACCTAAACTCCTCAATGCGTCGGTTCAAATCCACTCGCTGCGCGGGTGTAAGGGTAAGGTCTGCTATCGCGGGATCGACCATGCAAACCAGCTCGTCAAGCAGCTCCGCCTGGTCTGCTGGCGAAAGCTTTCTTACCTCGTCGATCAGATTATCCAGTGTCATCGTGGATCTCCTTTGGGTCTACTGCACCATCCCCTTCGTCAACCGCATGAACGCCGTCTCCAGGTTCACTTCCTCTTCCTTCAGCATCGTCAGCTTGAACCCGTTCTGGATCAGCCGCTGGGGGACGAAGCTGTAGTCTTCGATGCCCGTCTTGATCGCGACTTCGAGGTGGCCGTTGTTCGCGTTCACCGACTCGATGCTGGGGTCCTGGCTGAGCAGGGCGGCGGCCATCTGCTGGTTGTGGGCGACGCCGACGTGGAGCATCACGCCGGTGCGGGCGCGCTTGACGATGTCTGTCCACGGGCCGGAGTAGATCAGTTCGCCCTGCTCGATGATGCCGACGGTGTTACAGAGGTCCTGGAGCTCGGGGAGGATGTGCGAGCTGATCAGGATCGTCTTGCCCATGCGGCGGAGCTCCTTGAGCAGCTCGCGCATCTCGATGCGCGCCCGCGGGTCGAGGTTGCCGGCGGGTTCGTCGAGCAGCAGGACCTTCGGGTCGTGCACGAGCACGCGCGCGATGGAAAGGCGCTGCTTCATGCCGCGCGATAGCCCGTCGACGGGCGCGTCCTTCTTGTAGGAGAGGTCGGTCAGCTCCAGCACGTCGTTGACGATCTTCGTCCGCGCCACGCCGTTGATGTTGTAGGCGGCGGCGAAGAACTCCATGTACTCCTGAACGACCATGTCCTCGTACGCGCCGAAGTAATCCGGCACGTACCCGATCAGCGGCCGAATCTGGCGCGACTGGTAGCCGACGACGTAATCGCACACGCGCGCTTCTCCCCACGTGGGCTGGAGGAGCGTGGCGAGGATCTTGATCGTGGTCGTCTTCCCGGCGCCGTTGGGGCCGATGAAGCCGAAGCAGTCGCCCTCGTTGATCTCGAGGTTGAGGTTCGACAGCGCGACCAGCGTGCCGTAGCGCTTCGTGAGGTTGACGGTCTTGATCATGACGGCCATCGATGCACTCTCCCGAGACTCGTAAAACGCGTCGAAAACCTCGAGCCTTGTCTTATTTAGCGGCGGTGCGCAGCACCGCGGGTTCGCCGCCACCTGAACGCGCCAACCC
>JBAUGM010000716.1:0-1844 GCA_049679725.1 Tepidisphaeraceae bacterium | reverse complement strand
ATCCTGAGGTACTCCGAAGGATCTAGCCGCGAACGGAACGTCTCACCGATTTTGGCCAGATCCTTCGGAGTACCTCAGGATGACGGGCGTTGCGCACACGCGCGCACGATCAACTCCTGTCGCGAATCACTTCTTGCGCACATCGGAAGCGCGGACATAGACGATGCGATTGTCCGACGTGCGGGCCGCGACCATGCCCGTCGTCGGCGCGTCAGTGCGCAGGTAGATGGTTTCACCGCTCTTGAGCGTGCCGGCGCCGAGCGCATCGGTGCTGGTGCGCATCCAGGGGGTGTCGGCCGTGGTGACGTAAGCCACGCTGTAGGCCGACGTGTCCACCGCGGCAGCGGGCGCGGCGACGGCGGCGGGTGCGGCGGCGGCAGCAGGTGCGGGCGCGGTATAGGTGGACCGGGTGCCGCTCGCCGATGCGTCCGCCGTCATCTGCGGGCGGTCGGCGTCAACACTGGCCTCGGCCTCACCCGACTTCTGACAGCCGCCCGCGCAGGCGGCCAAGCCCAGTGACGCGACGGCGAGAAGAGTGTAACGGCTCATTCGAAGCCTCCTTCCATTTTGTGGGACGGCGGCGGAGGCCGCGAATCCCGCGACGTGCGTTGTTCCCACGGCAGACACCTGCACGCAGGGCGATTTGACCAACGTAGGATGAGGAGTGAAACGGAGTCAACGGGTGTTTTTGAAAGAAACGCGATGATGGACGCACAGCAGGCTCACAGCGGACTCATCATTGGCAGCGCCGCGATGAATGCTACGCCTTCGTCGCCGTCGCGAGGAACAGCGCCGGGCCCTTCGCGTCCGGCTTGGGCGGGAGCGGCTGAATGTAGACGTTCGTGAAACCGGCGGCGCCAAGTTGCGTCGTCACGAGCTTCGACTCGATGCCGGCGGACTGCTGGCCCATCTGGCGGCGGAAGTCGTCGCGGTCGTGCGGGAGCAGGTCGACGATCACCGCGCGGCCGCCGGGTTTCAAGACGCGCGACATCTCGCCCAGCGCCGCCGGCGCATCCCCGACGTACGTCAGCGCGAGCAGGAGCAGCGCGGCATCGCACAGCGCGTCGTCGAGCGGCAGCGCCTCGAGGTCGCCCCGGCGCAGATCGACGTTTTCGAAATCACCGGCGCGCTTGCGCGCGGCCTTGAGCATGGCGGCGGAGTTGTCGACGCCGATGACCTGCTTCACGTTCGGCGCCAGTGCCGCGATGACCTGCCCGGTCCCGCAGCCGAGGTCGGCGACGACGTACTCGCGCGGGAGGAGCGACAACAATGCCGCCGTGGTGAAGTCGTGGCCGTACAATTCGCCGCGCAGCTTGTCCCACTCGGCCGCGGCGCCGGCGAAGAAGGCCTGGCTGTCTTCCTGGCGCTGGCGGAGATGACGCGCCAGGCGCAGCGCATCCTGCTGTACCGTCGCCCAGGCCTCGGTCTGCTCGCGCGTGAGGAGCCACAACCGACGCGCGCCGGGATCGAGCTCGTCGAGGATCATGCGGTAGAGGCGGGTCGTGCCCTGGCGTCGGCTGCGCGCCCAGCCTTGATCGCCGAGGACCTTCAAATGTCGGCTGACGGTGGATTGCGGGAGTTGGAGAACGTCGCAGAGCTCGACCACGCCGAGCTCGTGCCGCTCGATCAGGCGCAGCAGGCGCAGCCGCGTGACGTCGGCGAGCGACACCATTCGGCCGAGGAGCGCGGTGGGGTGAGCGGCGTTTTGAACCATCTGTGTATCCGGATGAATTGTTGAATGCGGGCGGGGGAAGGTCAAGGGATGACGCGGGTGGAAGGTAACCTGAGGGTGCAACTCATCCTTGTGGCCGCGCCAGCTTGTCATCCTGAGGTACTCCGAAGGA
>JBAUGM010000715.1:0-5629 GCA_049679725.1 Tepidisphaeraceae bacterium | reverse complement strand
CTGCACCGCCGTCGCCGCGGCGCCGGGGTTGGGGCCGGAGTGGCAGGCGGTGCAACTGAGCTTTTCGAAGTGGAGCGTGGGCAGGCCGCGGTGAATCGGGCGCGGGGCGGCGCCGATGCCGCCGGCTTCTTCGTCCGTGCCGTAGTGACAGCCGCGACAGGAGAGCGTGGTGATTGTCTTGTCGATGCCCTCGGCGGAGCCGAGGGCTTTGGCGCGGACGTCGAACTCGCCCTCGTAGCCGCGGACGATCATGTGATCCGCGCCGTTGCGATGGCAGTCGACGCAGCGCATCCCCTTCACGAGGTGCACGTCGCCGGCGTGACGCCAGCGCGAGTCGAGCCCCTCGCTGGTCGCTTTCGGCTCGCCGACGTCGATGTTCGTGTGGCAAACGTAGCAGCGCTCGTTGGCGATGTTGCGCGAGACGTTGAAGAGGACGCGGTCTTTTGCGTCGAATCGCGTCGGGTCATAGGTGACTTTCGGCGCGCGCCGCGCATCGCGCCCGGCCGGGTCGAAATCGTCCTTCAGGCGCGCCGCGCTGCCGGTGACCTGCCCGAGAAACGCCGCGAGGACCGGAGCGGTCTGGAAGTTCTCTTCGGTCATGATCGACTCGGCGCGGACGACGGGGTCGTGCCGTCCGTCGGTCGTGTGGCAGATGAGGCAGTCGATCTGGAGGGGGCCGGAGGCTTTGAAGCGGACGTCCTTGCTCGTCGCGAACACCCCGCCGCCGGGGTGATGGCGGGCGAAGAGCCGGGCGAAGGTGAAGTCGTTGATGCCGACGTCGTACGGATGAAACGTGCCGGCCCAGCCGCGATACGACAGCGGGAGCTGAGTGCGCGTCTGGAGATCGGTCAGCAGCCACGGCTCGCCCGGCCGGCCGTGCGGGGCGCTGGGGTCGGCGAAGTTGAAGTGCCACCCGCCGGCGATCGTGTTGTAGTCGGAGTGGCACTTGCCGCAGGTGTTGGACATCGAGAACGGCGCGGGCCGGGCATCGGGCGGGTCGTCGGGCTTGGGCGAGCGGATCGTGTTGCCCTCGGCGTCGAGGAGCGGGATGCGGTGGATGAAGGGTTGCTTGCTGTAGGTGCGCTCGGGGGGGAGCTTCTCCTGCGCGGGTTCGGTGGTTTGTGACAACGCCGGAACGGCGGCGATCATCAGCGACACAATCGCCAACAGGGGAGGAGAAAGCCGAATTGAACATCGAACATCCAACATCGAACACCAAACATCGAAGTCGAAATTGCGTTTCATTCGATGTTCGATGTTCGATGTTCGATGTTCGATGTTGGATGTTGGATCTGTGCTTACACCAGCGGGTCCTTCCCCGGGATCGCGACCGGCGGAACTTCCATCGGCCCGAACGCCAGCGTGTTCTTCGGCCAGAGGTCCAGCGTGCTGCTCATCGCCTGCTCCCAGGTCACGAGCTTGCCCGTGTACGCGCTCATCCGGCCCATGATGCCGGTCAGCGTGGTCTCGGCGATCTGCTTGCCCTCGTTCATCGGCTTGCCGTCGACGATGCTCTGGGCGAGGTCCGCGTGCTCGCGGACGTAGGCGTCGCCGAGCGATTCGGGGCGCACGCGCTTCTCCTGGATCGGGCCCTTGTCCGGCTGCATCTGGCCCTTCGTGCCGACGTAATACTCCGTCACGCGCGCGTCGGTGTTGTCCTGCTGGCGGCACTGGTGGATGACGCGCACCTCACGACCGTCCTTGCCTTCGTAGACGTACTCGATCGTGAAGTGGTCGTAGATATGGCCGTAGGCGATGTCGGTCCGCGCCTGTCGCCCGCCCATGCCGTACGCGCTCTTGGGCGGGCCGTTCATGATCCAGTTCTGGATGTCGATGCGGTGGATCGCCTGCTCGACGATGTGATCGCCGGCCAGCCAGGTGTAGTAGAGCCAGTTGCGGATCTGATACTCGGTGTCGGTCCACTGCGGCTGGCGCGGCTTGTGCCAGAGGCCGGCGACGTTGTAGTAGCTGAAGCCGGCGACGATGTCGCCGATCACGCCGTCGTGCAACTGCTTGATGGCGTCGCGGTGGGTCGTCTGGTGGCGGAAGACCGTGCCCGAGCAGACGCCGAGGTTCTTCTTCTGCGCCTCTTCGGCCGCTGCCAGGACCATGCGGACGCCGGCGGGGTCGACGGCACAGGGCTTCTCGAAGAAGACGTGCTTATCCTTCTCCACTGCGTACTTGAAGATGTGCGGGCGGAAGCCGGGCGGCGCGGCTTCGACGATCATGTCGATGCCGCCGTCGTCGATGACGCGCTTGAACGCGTCGAAGCCGGAGAAGACCTTGTCATCGGTGACGGCGAACTGCTCAGCACTGATTTCCTTGCCCGCGCCCGCCTCGGCGGCGAGGCGCTTGCGCGCAGCGACGGCCTGGTCGGCGAAGAGGTCGCCCATGGCAACGATCTGGTTGCGCGGCGTGGCCTTCATGCTGTCCAGCGCCGCACCCGTGCCGCGCCCGCCGCAGCCGATGAGGCCGATCTTCATCTTGTCGGAACCCGCGGCGTAGACGCCGCGCGGGACCGCCAGTGTCGCCGCCGTCAGTGCGCTCGCCGCCGCCGTGGTCTTGAGGAAGTCTCGCCGGGTCGTCTGACCGCTGGTCTTCTTGTCCATGTTCGCTTACTCCGCTGTGTGTTGGTGCTTACTGCTCTGTCATCCTGAGGTACTCCGAAGGATCTAGCCGCAAGCCTGAGGCCTCTCATCCTCGGCTAGATCCTTCGGAGTACCTCAGGATGACAAATTCTGAAACTGTCGAACGCCTTAGTCTTCCCGCACGATACGGAACCCGATCATCGACCCGTCGCTCAGCCACCACCTGCTCTTGGGGCTCTGCGGGTCGGTCTTGTTCCACTCGGGTTTCTGTTGCTGGCGGACGTGGCAGCCGATGTTCTCGGCGTCGTCGTCCCACGACCCGCCGGCGGTGATCGGCTTGCCGTCCAGGCCCGTGACCCACTCGCGCACGTTGCCGAGCATGTCGAAGAAGCCCCACGCGTTGGCCGCCTTCTTGGCGACGGGGTGGGCTTTGTCCTCGGAATTGTCGTAGTACCAGCCGGCCTTGCCCATCTCGTCGGGCGTGAGCTTGGCATCACCCGTCCTACCGGCGCGGCAGGCGTACTCCCACTCCGCTTCCGTCGCCAGGCGATACTTCTTGCCCGTCTTCTTGCTCAGCCACTGGCAGTACATGTCCGCGGAGTGCGCGGTGATGCACATCGCGGGCAACCCCTTGTGGCCGAAGCCGAAGTCCGGCGCGCCGTACGGCTTGCTCGGCCGGCTCTTTGCCTCGGTGCCGGCGGCCTTGTCCTTCTCGTTCACGTCGAGTTGGAACATGAAGACGTCGTACTCGTCCCACGTCACCTCGGTTTTGCCGATCCAGACGGGCTTGATGTCGACTTCCTGCGTTTTCCCGTCGACGGTCTTCACCGTGACCTTGCCGGCCGGGACCTTGATCATGTCGAACGTGACGAGTTGGCCGGGAATCGAGTCCTTGGCGACCTCCGGCGCATCCGCGAGCAGGCACGCGGGCGCTGCGACGATGCCGAGCAGGACGACCCATCCGAGCAGACGACGACGAACATCGATCATCTCACAAACCTCTCATTCACGCGCCAGTCGATTCGATCACGCCGGGCAATAATCGCGAACGAACCGCCCACTTACAAGCCCCAGCGGCACCGCGTCCCGGCCCCGTGTCCTTGATAGTACAGAGGATGGAGGATTTCGTTCGTTTCGACACGGCAATTTGGCCCGGGGACCGGGCGAGCAGCGCTAAAAAACCGGCGAATGCCGGAGGATAATCGACGCAGGGGACAAGGGTTACACGCGTTGTCGCCGGCCCGTCCGGATTGGCCGATAGCGCAGGCCCTGCGCCTATACTTGGGCGATGCCGCTCGAGCACTTTCACCCCACCATCCAGCGCTGGTTCTCCCAACGCTTCGGCGGCGAGCCAACCGAGCCGCAGCGCGAAGGGTGGCCGCGCATCCAATCCGGGCGTCACACGCTGATCTCGGCGCCGACCGGCACGGGCAAGACGCTCGCGGGGTACCTCTCCGCCATCGATCGCCTCGCGCGGCAGGGCGCTGCTCTGGCGGATGAAACCGAGGTCCTCTACATCTCGCCGCTGCGGGCGCTGAGCAACGACGTGCAAAAGAATCTCCAGGGCCCGCTGCGCGAGCTGGCGGCGATGGACCCGCAGCTCCCCGAGATCCGCGTGTCAGTACGGACGGGCGACACGCCGCCGCGCGACCGTGCCGCCATGCTCCGCAAGCCGCCGCACCTGCTTGTGACCACGCCCGAGTCGTTTTACATCCTGCTCACCACCCGGCGCGGCCGCGAGATGCTGAGCACGGTGAAGACGGTCATCGTCGATGAGATCCACGCCTTGGCGCGCGATAAGCGCGGCTCGCACCTGTCGCTCTCACTGGAGCGATTGGAGGCGCTGGCCGGGCCGTTCCAGCGGATTGGGCTCTCCGCGACGCAGAAGCCGCTCAGCGAGGTGGCCCGCTTCCTCGTCGGCGTGGGGCGCGAGTGCGAACTGGTGGACGTAGGTCATCGCCGGGAGATGGACGTCGCGATCGAGGTCCCGCCGTCGCCGCTGTCGACCGTTTGCTCGCACGAGCAGTGGGACGAGATTTACGGGCAGATCGCCGGACTCATCGAGGCGCACCGCACGACGCTCGTCTTCGTCAACACGCGCAAGCTCGCCGAGCGCGTGACGGCACGACTCACGGGCGTGCTCGGCGAAGACCAGGTCACCTGCCATCACAGCAGCCTCTCGAAACAGCGCCGGCTTGACGCCGAGCACCGCCTTAAGTCCGGGACCCTGCGAGCGCTCGTCGCGACCGCGTCGCTGGAGCTGGGCATCGATATCGGCGAGGTGGACCTGGTCATCCAAGTCGGCGCGACCCGCTCGATCGCCACGTTCCTCCAGCGCGTCGGCCGATCGGGTCACGCGATCGGGAAGATCCCCAAGGGCCGGCTCTTTCCGCTGACCACGGACGAGCTGGTCGAGGCGGCAGCGCTGCTTCGGGCGATGCAGCGCGGCGACCTGGATCGCACGCCGCAGCCGGCGGCGCCGTTGGACATCCTCGCGCAGCAGATCGTCGCCGCCTGCGTGGAAGCGGGCGAAGAGGGCTGGCACGAGGCCGCGCTGCTCGACGCCTTCACCCGCGCCTGGCCGTACCGCGACCTCAAGCGCGAGGACTTCGACGCGGTGATCCAGATGCACCTCAACGGCCGCCGAGGCCTGCTCCATCGCGACGGCGTGGGCGGGCGAATCATGGCGCGCAAGCGCGCGCGCATCACCGCCATCACGGGCGGCGGCGCGATCCCGGACGTGGCGGACTACCAGGTTCGCCAGGAGCCGGACAACACGTTCGTCGGCACGGTGAACGAGGACTTCGCCGTCGAGGCGAGCGTCGGCGACATCTTCCAGCTCGGCAACACGTCGTGGCGGATCATGAAGGTGGAGCGCGGCACGGTGCGCGTCGCCGACGCCAAAGGCCAGCCGCCGTCGATCCCGTTCTGGCTCGGGGAGGGCGCATCGCGCACGGCGGAACTCTCGGCCGAGATCGCTGACCTCCGCGAGGATGTCGCACGCGCACTCCCTCTCCCCGTACTCGGGGAGAGGGCGGGGG
>JBAUGM010000714.1:0-8611 GCA_049679725.1 Tepidisphaeraceae bacterium | reverse complement strand
GCCTCGCCCTCCCAAATCGCTATTCTTCGTATTTCTTGACGCCCGACGAAGCAAGTTGCAGCAATGCATGATGGGGGCTGACGGACCAGGCCTGGGCGACGTCGTCCTCGCTCACGCCATCACCCAGCAGCACGACCTCGTCGCCTGCCTTGTCCCCCGGCCCCAGCTCGACGAAGGCGGACTGCATGCCGACCTCCAGAACGTTGCGCCGCGTCCCGTTCACGAGGCACGGCCCCGGTCGCAACCCGTTGGAGTAGCCGGCGAGGATCACGCCGTGTCGGCCGGTCGAAGAGACGAATCCGCTGTAACCCGTTGGCCCGCGCGTGTCGCGGGCGTCCACGAGCGATGTGGCGACGCGCACCGATCCCTGATACAGCGCGAAGCCCGGCCGCACCGCGTCAAGCCACGCGTCTGGCTGATCGAGCAGCGCCGTGGCGGCCGCGTGAAGCTTGGCGCGCCCGCCCAGCAAATCGCGCAGGACCTGTGCCTGCGCCAGCGTGCTCGCGTGGGTCATCGCCTCGTCACACCCGCCCGCGCGTTTGACCGCGTCCACCTCGCCCGGCGGGCACCCGAAGCGCTGCTGCCCCGTGTCCACCGACAACACCGGCCGCGCCGCGCGGAGCTTGCTGGCGCGGTCGATCGTCCACACGACCGGCCGCACGTTGCGCGATGCGTAGTCGCCGGGATCTTCAGACTCCCCGAGCAGCGCGATCGTCGGCCGGCCCGTCAACTCGTCGATCCGATAGTCGATCGCCTCGGCCAGGTCGAAGACGTAAAACGCTTCGACGAGCGCCGCGATCGCCGGCGCGACATGCGTCGCCCCCAGCCCGTATGCGTCCGCCTTCACCACCGCGATGATCGGCTTCCCCGTCCGCGCGCGGATCCCCTCCGCGTTCGCGCGGATGCGCGGAAGGTCCACCTGAACGCGAACGTGCGCGCTGGGGTTCATGGCGCGGAGCATTTGAATCGAGGGCGATGGGATTCTCCAGCGGGCACGAGTCCCAGGATCACCCCAGGATCACCGAAATCGGGTGGAACGCCCGCGCTACACGTTCTCGTGCGGCGAGCGCCCGTCCATCAGCTGTTTCAGCCGCTCGATCAGGAGCGTCGCATTCACCGGCTTTGGGAAGAAGTAGGTGGCGCCGACGTACGACAGCGACTTGATCGTCTCCATCGACGTGTCGCCGCTGACCACGACGATGGGTGTGTCGGGGCCGAAGCGTTTGCGAAGCTGCTGCGAGAGGACCAGGCCGTTGATATCAGGCAGGTGGACGTCGACGACGGCTGCGCCCGGCGTGGCGCCGCTGTCGGCGTAGGCCATCGCGTCGGTACCGCTGTGACAGACGATGGCCGCGAACCCGGCGCTGCGGATCAATGTGGATAAGGCCTTTGTCACCATGTGGTTATCATCGACCACCAGGATGGTCGCGGCCGCGGGTGACACGTCGGGTTGGTTGGGTTCGATCGCCACTGCCTTCACACACTCTCCGCTCGTGAGAGGGCCGGAGTATAGGTCGATGGGAAACCGGCGGACAATGGACGGAATGCGCGCGGCGACGGTTCCGCAAGAGGTCGCAGCGACAGGTGTCGACGCGCTGTCGCAAAAAACCGAAATTGATTGGCGGGGCGCTAGAATCCTGCTATAGATAGCGCTTGCGACACGTTCTGCCGCTGGTTTTGGGCAACCGTCGGCAAGCACGTCCGGGCCTTTTTGAATGACGACAACGGATCAGTACCGGTAGAGTTTGGCACACCGTGCGCCGCGCTCCGTCGGTGCGTCCGCGCGTCGCACGCACGTCGTCACCGCTCATTGTGTCTCGGCACGTCACATACGCGCGCGGTCGCTCTTTTTGTGTGGGAGGACGGCTATGCCGACCGGCAACGTCAAGTGGTTCGATTCCAAGAAGGGCTTCGGTTTCATCATCAGCCCCGAAGGGAAGGACGTGTTCGTCCACTTCAGCAGTATTGAGGGCGACGGGTTCCGCTCGCTCAAGGACGGCGAGAAGGTCGACTACGAGCAGATTCAGGGTGAGAAGGGCCTGCTCGCCCAGCACGTGAAGCGCATCACCGCCGCCGCCGTAGCGGCCGCTGCCGCCGCCAAGAGCGACAGCAGCAGCCAGCCGATGGCGTAAGGCATTCCGGCGATCGTACGTGCGCGAAGCTTTCCTGCGCACCGCGCTACTTAGTTAGCGGCGGTGCGCAGCACCGCGGGTTCCGCCGCGCGCGTCCACGGTGTGTGCGTGTCGTCCGATTCGCGTAAACTCGCCCCGCCAAGCTCACCACAAGCCCGCGGTGCTGCGCATCGCCCCTAACTAACTGTGTGGCATGCCTGAGTCGACGTGCGGGCGCGCCGACTTTGCACGATCTCCAACCACCTCTTACCTTCTGCCCCCATGTCCAGCTTCGCATGGGGGTTGCTCACCGGCGGCGGCGTCTGCCTCGCGCTGGCGGCCGCGGGCGCGATCTACGCCTACGAGCGGTTCATCCTCCTCGAACGCCGCACGCGCCAGGCCGAACGCATGGCGGAGCTCGGCGCGCTCACCGGCGGGCTCGCGCACGAGATCAAGAACCCGCTCTCAACCGTCCAGCTCAATCTCCAACTCCTCCAGGAAGACCTCGACTCGAATCACCCGTCGTACCAGCGCCTGACCAGCCGCTTAAGCACCGTCCACCGGGAAACCGGACGATTGCGCGAGATCCTCGACGACTTCCTCCGCTACGCCGGGCGGATCGAGCTCGATCGCAAGCCCGTGGACCTGAATCAGATGCTCGAAGACCTCGTCGACTTCTTCACGCCGCAGGCGCAGGTCCAGCGGGTGCAGATCCGTTTGAAGCGTCACCCGGCGCCGGTGACCGCCGACGTCGACGAACGCTTGCTGAAACAGGCGGCGCTGAACCTGATGATCAACGCGGTGCAGGCGATGACGGGCGGGGGGGAACTGATGCTCTCGGTCGCCCCGCGCGGGCGCGACGCCGTCATCGACGTCATCGACACCGGCCCGGGCATCGCGCCGGATGCGCTGGCGCAGATCTTCCAAGCCTACTATACGACCAAGAAGGGCGGCACCGGCATCGGCCTGGCCATGGCCCAACGCATCGCCGAAGAGCACGGCGGCTCGATCGACGTGCGGAGTGAAGTGGGGAAGGGGTCGGACTTTTCGATTATCCTGCCGCTGGCGTAAGGAATGACGAAGGAGAAGCCCGAATGTCGAAACCAGAGTGACGAACAAATGACCAAGCCGGAATGACGCACGACAAGGGTTCCCTCTTGAGCTTCGTCATTGGTCATTGATTCGTCATTCTGGTTTCGGCATTCGGGTTTCGCGCAAAGACGATCATGTCAGAACAAGCCATTACCAAATCCAACATCCTCGTCGTCGACGACGAGCGCGAGCACGCGCAGGTGATGTGCGAGGCGCTGACGCGCCTCGGGCACAAGTGCGACGTCACCTACAACCTGGCCGAGGCGCGGGCGAAGCTCGATCGGCGGAACTACGACGTCATCGTCACCGATCTGATGATGGAAGGCCGCAAGGAAGGGCTCGACGTGCTGGAGGCGGCCAAGCAGAAGAACCCGCCGCCGCCCGTCGTGCTGGTCACGGCGCACGCGGACATCCCCACGTGCAAGAAGGCCCTCAACGACGGGGCGTACGACTTCATCGAGAAGCCGCTGGACCTGGACTATTTCCGCGCCCAGGTGAACCGCGCCGCCGAGCGGGCGGCGCTGCAGAAGCAGAACGAAGTCCTCCAGGCCCAGCTGATGGACACGGCCGGCTTCGAGGGGATCGTCGGCAAGAGCCAGCCGATGCAGAAAGTCGTGCAGACGGCCCGCCAGGTCGCCGCCAGCGATATCCCCGTTCTCATCATGGGCGAGAGCGGCACGGGCAAGGAGCTCATCGCCCGCGCGATCCACAACACCAGCCGGCGGCGCAAGAAGCGGCTCGTCGCGCTGAATTGCGCGGGGCTGTCCGAGTCGATCCTCGAAGACGAGCTCTTCGGCCATGTCCGCGGCGCGTTCACCGGCGCGCAGGGCGACCGCGAGGGCCGATTCGAGCACGCCGACGAGGGCACGCTGTTCATGGACGAGATCGGCGACATGCCCGGCGCCATGCAGGCCAAGCTTCTGCGCGTCCTGGAGAACGGCGAGGTCGTCCGCGTCGGCAGCAACGATCCCGTACAGGTGGACGTGCGCCTCATCAGCGCGACCAACCGCATCCTCGACGAGATGGTCGCGGAGAGACAGTTCCGCGAGGACTTGTACTTCCGCATCAAGGGCGTGACGATTCACATCCCGCCGCTGCGCGAGCGGCGGGAGGACATCCCGCTCCTGATCCACTATTTCCTGCAAAGCGCCGCCGAGCGCTACGGCAAGCCGATCGACGGCATCGCCCCCGAGGCCCGGCAAGTCCTGATGAGTTACGGTTGGCCCGGCAACGTGCGCGAGCTGAAGAACGCGATCGAAACGATGGTCGTCCTGTCCAACGGCGCGACACTGACCCCCGAAAGCCTCCCCCCCGGCATCCGCCCCGCCGGCGGCGAGGTCACCGGCGGCATGAACAACCTCGTCGGCATCAGCATCACGCAGGCGGAGAAGGAGCTGATCCGCAACACGCTGAAGATGGTCAACGGCAACCGCGAGCAGGCGGCGAAGATCCTGGGGATTGGCGAGCGGACGCTGTATCGGAAGATCAAGGAGTATGACCTGACGTGAACCATGCCCTGCCTCCGCCCCGTAGGGGCGAACCTTGTGTTCGCCCTCTTCCGGAGTCGTCATGCGCGATACGCCAAAACCCGATCGTCGCTCGATTCGGTTGAAGGGTTACAACTATGCGGACGACGGCGAATATTTCCTCACGATCTGCGTTCACGAACGCCGCCTTCTCTTCGGCGAAGTCCGTGACGGTCAAATGCGCCTAAACGAGGCCGGCCGAATGGTTGAACGCGAATGGCACGCATTGCCGCAGCGATTTCAAGGCGTCGAACTGGACCAATTCATTGTGATGCCAAACCACGTCCACGGCGTCCTGGGCCTCACTGGTGGGGGCGAACCTTGTGTTCGCCCTGTGTCGAATGCGCAAGCGACGACGGGCGAAGACAAGCTTCGCCCCTACGGGACATTACCAGACACGGTTGGGAGGATCGTGCAGGCGTTTAAGTCGATCACGACGAATGGGTACATCGACGGTGTGAAGCGCCTCGGGTGGCCGCGGTTCAACCGGAACGTCTGGCAACCGAACTACTATGACCACATCATTCGCAACGACCACGCGATGGATCTGATTCGCGAGTACGTCTTCACGAACCCACAGCGATGGGCGGAGGATCACGAGAATCCGTCGTCACAAGGCTCGGACGACGTGCGATCGTTTATCCGCGCGTTGGAGACGCTTCGTGATGAGGAGGGCGAACACAAGGTTCGCCCCTACGGGGGGCAGCGTGGCTGAGAACTCCCTCCGCATCGGCCACGGCTACGACCTCCACCGCCTGCAAACCGGCGGGCGACTCGTCCTCGGCGGCGTCGTGGTCTCGACCGACATCTCACCTATCGCCCACAGCGACGGCGATGTCGTCATCCATGCGATCGTCGACGCCCTGTGCGGCGGCCTCGGCGCCGGCGACATCGGACAGCACTTCCCCGACTCCGACCCCGCCTACAAGAACGCCGCCAGCACGCGGTTCCTCGAGAAGATGAAGCAGGATCTCGACACCGCGGGCTACGCGGTCGTCAACGTCGACGTGACCATCCTCGCCGAGCGCCCGCGGCTCTCTTCGTTCAAGGCGCAGATCGCCGCCAACCTGGCTCGCCTTCTCGATGCGCCGGTCAACATCAAGGCCGGCACGAACGAGGGCGTCGACGCCATCGGCCGCGGCGAGGCCATCGCCGCCCACGCGGTCGTGTTGCTGGCTAAAAAAGCGCCAAAGCCGTAAAAATTGCCCCCGGTGTTCACGTTTCACGTCTTCACGTTTCACGCATCGAGCCGAACATGAGCCTTCGCGTCTACAACACGCTCACCAAGCAGAAGGACCTCTTCGAGCCCGTCCGCCCCGGGAAGGTCGGCATCTATCTCTGCGGCGTCACCGTTTACAAGTCGCCGCACATCGGCCACATGGTCGGCCCGGTCATCTTCGACGCGATCAAGCGCTACCTCACGTTCAAGGGGTTCGAGGTGACCCTCGTCGTCAACATCACCGACGTCGACGACAAGATCATCGACAAGGCGACGAAGACGAACACCAGCGTGCAGGCCGTGGCCGAGCAGTACACGCGCGAGTACCTCGAGGCGCTGGCCGGGTTCGGCGTCGACACGATCGACAAGTTCCCCAAAGCGTCGGAACACATGGCCGACATCATCGAGCTGACCGAGCGCCTCGTCGGCAGCGGGTTCGCGTACGCATCCGATGGCAATGTCTGGTTCGACGTCAGCAAAGACCCGGACTACGGCAAGCTCTCGCACCGCAAAGTCGAGGAGCAGGAAAGCGGCACGCGAGCACTCGAAGGCTCCGGCAAGCGCAACCCCGCGGACTTCGCGCTCTGGAAATCGGCGAAGGAAGGCGAGCCCGCGTGGGACAGCCCCTGGGGTCGCGGCCGCCCGGGGTGGCACATCGAGTGCTCCGCCATGAGCATGAAATACCTCGGCCCCACGTTCGACATGCACGGCGGCGGCATGGACCTCATGTTCCCGCACCACGAGAACGAACTCGCCCAATCCGAAAGCGCCACCGGCCAACCGTTCGCCCGCTACTGGATGCACAACGGCCTGACGCGCATCAAGACCAAGCTCGCCGGCGGCGAGGTGCGCGACGAGAAGATGAGCGGAAGCATCGGCAACGTCGTCCCCGCGCGCGAGCTGCTCGACAAGCACGGCCCTGAGCTGCTGCGCTACATGCTCCTCAGCACCCACTACCGCCGGCCGATCGAATTCACGGATGAGGTGATGACGGCCGCCAAGAAGGGCTTGAGCGTCTTCCATCGCCTCTTCGAGCGCATCCACCGTCTAACCGGAGCCCCGCTTGGCGACGACACCCCCGACATGGATCGCACGGCCGTCGGTTTGCTCGAGAGCGAGAACGGCCACTTCGCGCGATCGATCCTGAGCTTCAAGATGAAGTTCCTGGAGATGATGGACGACGATTTCAACACCGCCGGCGCCATCGCCGTCCTGCACGAGATGGCGGGGGAGACCAACGCGTTCATCGAGCGGCACAACATCGAGGTGAACAAGCAGCCCGACCTGATGCAGGCCGTGACGGCCGCCGCCCAGAGCCTCCGCAAGCTCGGCTTGATCCTGGGGTTGTTCAAAGCCGGCGCTGCCAAGCCGGCCGGTGCGGATAAGGGGCTCGTCGATCAACTCATGGCGCTGCTGATCAAGCTTCGCGCCGACGCTCGCACGAGCAAGAACTTCGCCATCGCCGATGGCGTGCGGAACGGGCTGACGGAGATCGGGATCACGCTGGAGGATCGGGCGGACGGGACGATCTGGAGGAAGATCTGAACGAAGCTCCAAGCGGCAAATCCCAAATCCCAAACAAATGGCAATCGAGCAAGAGGAGAATGGAAAGCCGTACGATCTGGAGGAGCGTGCACTCCTCTTTGCCAGGCGCGTGAGGTTGTTTCTCAAGACGATACCTCGAACCGACGGCAACATCATTGACGGGCGGCAACTTCTCCGCTGTTCAGGATCGATCGGCGCCAATTACATCGAAGCTAACGAGGCCCTCGGCAGAAAGGACTTCCTGTTTCGCATGCGGATCAGCCGCAAGGAGGCGAAAGAGAGTCGCTTCTTCCTGCGGTTGCTCGAGCCCGGCGACGCCCAGGAGGCGGAACGCCAAGCCCTCATTTCGGAGTCCGTGGAGCTGCGCAGCATCTTGAGCAGCATGATTCGCAAGTCCGAGTGAACTCGTTGTTCTGTTTTCTGGTTTGGATGATTGCCTCTTGTTTGGGATTTGGGATTTGCCGTTTGGAGCTTCCCGTTGCGCATTCTCGGCATCGATCCCGGCCTGCGACTCACCGGCTACGGCGTGCTGGACTACCACGTCCTGCGGCCGCGGCTGATTGACGCCGGTGTGATCCGGCTGAACGCGAAGGAATCGCTCGCAGCGCGCCTCGTCGAGTTGGAGACCGAACTCGACGCCGTCATCGCCGAGCACAAGCCCGACACCTGCGCCGTCGAGCAGCTCTACTCGAACTACGCCCACCCGCGCACGGCCATCCTCATGGGCCATGCGCGCGGCGTGATCCTGCTCGTCGCGCAGCGCCGCGGCCTGCGCGTCGAACAGTTCGCCGCCAACCGCATCAAGCAGTCCCTCACCGGTCACGGCCACGCGAAGAAGGGCCAGATGCAGCGGGCGATCCAGTCGACATTCAACCTGAAGGATGTCCCCGAGCCGCCCGACGTCGCCGACGCCCTGGCGGTCGCACTGTGCTGCGGGCGGAGAACCCTCGACCCACGTGCGGTGTGACGCGCCCGATTTCGGGCGTCGGTCGAAGCAGCGAAAATAGGGGAACGTATGCGTGTCAGGATTGGAACGTGCGCGCACCCGTTGTCATCCTGAGGTACTCCGAAGGATCTCTGGTGTCGAGCACGGGAGATCCTTCGGAGTACCTCAGGAT
>JBAUGM010000713.1:0-2708 GCA_049679725.1 Tepidisphaeraceae bacterium | reverse complement strand
CTCCCCTGCCCTCTCCCCGGCGTACCGGGGAGAGGGAGTGAGTTCGTTTATCCCCACGCCGCCGGCCCGACCCCCACTCGCCCCGTCGTCTTCTGCCCGATCAGGTTCTCCAGCCGCTGCTCGAGCGGCGGGTGGGTCTGGAACAGGTTCGCGACCGACCGCATCGCGTTCAGCGGCTCGGCGATGAACATGCCGTTCATGGCGGGGTTCACGTCCATCGGGATTCCGTGCGCCTCGGCGTGAATCTTCTCCAGCGCCGTCGCCAGCGCCATCGGATCGCCCGCAATCTCCGCGCCGACGGTGTCGGCGTTGAACTCGCGCGAGCGGCTGATGGCCGCCTGGATCAGCCCGGCCGCGAGGGGGCCGAGGATCATGACGAGCAGCCCAGCGATCGGGTGGCTGTCGCCCTCCTCGTCGCGCGTGCCGCCGAACATGAACATGTACCCGAGCATGCTGATCGCCCCGCCGATCGTCGCGGCGATGGACTGGATCAGGATGTCGCGGTGCTTCACGTGCGCCAGCTCGTGCGCCATCACGCCGGCGATCTCGCGATCGTCCAGCACGCGCATGAGCCCCTCCGTCGCGCAAACCGCGGCGTGGTTCGGGCCCCGCCCGGTGGCAAACGCGTTGGGCGCCGGCTGCGGCGAGACGTACACGCGCGGCATCGGCATGTTGGTCCGCTGCACGAGTTGCTGCACGATGTCGTACAGCTTGTGCCCCGGGCCGACCTCCTGGGCGCGCATCGTCATCAGCGCGATCTTGTCGCTGAAGAAGTAGCTGCCGAAATTCATGACCGCCGCCATCACAAAGGCGATCATCACGCCGCCGCTGCCCCAGAACGACCCGATCCACAGGATCAGGGCGGTCATCAGGCCCAGCAGCAAGGCGGTTTTGACGTTGTTGAAGAACTTACTCATGTGGAATCGATCTCCTACTACGTAGTAATACGCCGGATGTTAGGTCAGTTTCGCGCGGAGAGCGTTAGAAACGGAGGCGGGAATTGGAAGCATGCAATTTGAACCGCAGATGAACGCAGATAAACGCAGATCAGAGATTTGGAATCTCAAATTCATCTGCGTTCATCTGCGGCTAAATCACTTCTTCAACGTCCTGCCCAGCCGATCCTCGACCGACTTCACCTTCAACTCCAACCGCCCCTTGTGCCCCTTGCGGTAGTCCATCTTGACCGTGCAGACCACGCGGTTGCAGTCGGCCAGCAGGACTTCGTGGCACTTCTTGATCAGCCCGAGCACATCATCGAGTTCCCCCTCCACGCACGTCCCCAGCGGCCCCAGTTTGTACGGCAGGCCGCTACGGTCGATGACGTCCAGGCAGCGGGCGACGTATTCGCCCACCCCTTCGCCCTTGTCCATCGGCCAAATGCTGAATTCCGCGAGCAACATCGGCTAACTCCACGAGAAGGCTGGTGTCTGCATCTGCGGGGACAGTATACTGCTCGGGCCAGACAGCCAACCTACGGGGTGACACCATGCAGCGATCGTTCTCGGCGACGGCGGCGATGTCGATGGTGGTTCTGATGGGGATCGCGCGGGGGGCGCAAGCTGCCGACGACGCATCGGTGCTGGTGCTGCCCTTTGCCGACGCCAGTGGGCAGCAGGCGAGCATCGGCGTCGAGAAGACCATCCAGCAATCCCTCACCGGCGATCTCGGTCGGGCTGGCACGTTCAAGCCCGTCACCAGGACGGAGAACGCCGCCACCGACGATCTCGCCACCGCCATCAGCGCCGCCCGCGCGGCCAACGTTCCCTACGTCGTCTACGGCGCCTACGAGGTCCGCGGCGATCACCTGCGCGTCGTCGCCAACACGGTCGACGTCGCCAACATGCACCTGATGGGCGGCGTGCGCGTCGAGCGCAAATCGCGCGACCTCTGGAGCGCAACCGATGCGCTCAGCGGCCACGTCATGGGCCATCTGAACGGCGCACGCGCCGGCGGGATCGCAACGGCCGGCAACCAGGTCGGCGGCTCGACGATCAGCCGCGTGCAGATGCCCTTCGCGATCGCGCCGCTCAGCTACATCGATTTCTCGAGGTTTGCCAAGCCGTACACGGGCAGGAACCCGGCCATCCTGCCGGGCACGGTCGTCGTGGATGCGCCGCTGGCGCTCACTTCCGGTCGGCTCATCCCGGGCGGCCGTCAGGACGCGCGGCCGCCGTTCTCGAACGCAATGCAGGACGGCCCCGGGCTGGGCGGCAACGTGATCACGGGCGGCGACGGCAACGTCGCCGTGCACCCGCCGCACGAAATGCAGTCCGGCCCCGGCAATACCATCGAGCGCGGCGACGGCAACACCATGAAGTTCAATCCCGGTAAGACGACCCCCACCCATCGAGACTTCAGCAACACCATGCGGCCCAACTACGGCGGCGAGCAGAACAACAACACCCGCGCGGCCGGCCAATCGGGAAACGGCGTGAGCGGCGGCTCCGGCAATGCCGTCCGATCGTCCGGCAACGCCGTTCGCTCCAGCGGCGGCAACCAGGTGAGTCCGCCGAAGGACCGATAGGGCGCAGATCACCGGGGAACGTGGCCTGCGGGACTGGACGTTCCTATCATTCCAGTGGTGAACGGAGTGAGGTGCCCATGAGACGGATGTTGGCCATCGTGGTTGCGCTGCTGGGGGTTTTGAACATCGCTGCGGCTCAGGGGGCGGCGCCGGTGCCGTCAGCAAGCGCGGCGCCGCCGCC
>JBAUGM010000712.1:0-8180 GCA_049679725.1 Tepidisphaeraceae bacterium | reverse complement strand
TCACGGAAGATCGGCATTCATACACCCCCAACTCGAAAATCTAGTGGCGACGGAGCACTAGCCTAACTCTCGAACCGGCCTCATGCAAAAGAATTCCGGAATCGCGCCGGCCGCCAAGATGGACGCCGGTGGAGTTCGCGGCGTTTCGCTCGCAATGGTGGCAGCTTAGTCCATCTGTAGCAGCTATTCGTCGTGTCCAACCCCCTCGATCGAAGCGGTCACGCGTCAGCTGTCCGCGACCGCCACCTCGGCACGGTCTCCCTCCTCGATGACGCCGACGTCGTTGTCGCCATCGTGACTGTGGAGAATCAAGCCGAGGTCGTCCTCCCCCTCGTTGCCTTGAAGCGTGTCGCTGCCCTTGCCGCCTTGGAGGCGGTCGTTGCCGGCGCGGCCTTGGAGGAGGTCGTCGCCGGTCGAGCCGCGCAGGACGTCGTTGCCCGCCCCGCCGGCGAGGATTGCGCGATCACCCCCGGCGGTGATGGCGTCGCGGCCGTTGCCGCCGAGGATCAGGACGGGGACGGATGGGTCGCCGGTGAGGGTGATCGTGTCGTTCCCGCCCGCGCCGGAGAGGCCGATGCGCTTGAAGCCGGACAGTTCGAAGCCTTGGAGCTGATTGATGGAGACGACGGCCTTGTCACCCGTGACGGCGACGGTGATCGTGTCGTCGCCCCGGGTGCCATCGACGTAGAGCGTTCCGCGTTCACTGATTCCGAAGGGTGTGAAGAGGTCCGATTCCAGCAAGATGGGTGGAGACGGCAACTTCAGCGCCTGGATCGGTCCGAGCGGTTGCGTCGGCCGCGGGACAAAGACCGGTCCGAGCGGTTGCGTCGGCTGCGGGACAAAGATCGGTTGGAGTACCTCCTTCGAAGGTCCGCGCTTCTCGTCCAAAATGGCTTGCAGTGGTGGATTGGTGGTCAGGCTTTGCGCACGAACCTCCTCACCTGCATCTGAGAACGCATCAACAATCATCTGTGCGCCAGAAGGACCGTGCAGGTGAAGCCACCGACTCCGCGAGAGCAATTGGGACGTGACGTAAGCTGACGTCGTCGACGCCGAAAGCAGTCGCCGGCCTTCGAGTTGCTCGACGGCCACCGTTGAATTGCATGAACTCATCGCGATCCCCCGGACTGGGCGTCTGGAACATAGCACGTGTTTCGGGAGCCTGCCAACAACTGTAGAAGTCTCGCATAGAGTCGCCAGTCGGCCGGCAGTGTTTCGTGAGCCGGGCGCATTGTTCGTCGCGGCGATGGCGGTTTGGTGGGAAATTCCGGATTAATCCGCTATCAATGGAGGCGTGCCGTTGCGGAGCGGCGACGGCGCGCGCATCTTCTGTGGTGCGTGACCCACGACGACACCTCGAACGTTTCAATGAAGGACGCATGAGCACACTCGACACCCCCAAGGCGCCCGAGGCGATCGCGGACCCGCTGCCGACCTTGCCGGTCCCTGGCTCCACCTATACGAACCGGGAGAAGTGGCTCGTCCTCACGGCGGCGTTCCTCGGGTGGATGTTCGACGGGCTGGAGATGGGCATCTTCCCGCAGATCGCGCGCAGCGCGCTCAACGCGCAGATGCTCGGCTTTGACGCCACCACCGCCGCCGCCGTCGTCGAGGAATCGCGCAAGTGGTGGCATCAGATCATCGACGCAGGGTTCCTCTTCGGCGCTGCGCTGGGCGGGCTCGTGTTCGGATGGCTGGGGGACCGCATCGGGCGCGTCAAGGCGATGGCGTTCTCCATCCTGGTGTATTCGGGCTTCACGGGGCTGCTCTACTTCGCGCAATCGCCGGAGCAGTTGGCGGCGCTGCGCTTCATCGCGGCCATCGGGATGGGCGGCGAGTGGGCGCTGGGGGTGGCGCTGGTCATGGAAGTGTGGGATGCGCGGTACCGCCCACTGCTGGCGGGGATGATCGGGGCGGCGGCGAACGTCGGGTTTCTGATCATCGGGTTCATCGGACGCGCCATCAAGATCGACGAGAGTAACTGGCGCTACCTCGTCCTCGTCGGCGCGGCGCCCGCCCTGCTCACGTTCATCATCCGCATGTTCGTCCCCGAATCGCACGCCTGGAAGGCGGCCCAGACCGCCAAACCCACCAAGCCGCTGACGGAGCTGTTCAGTGATAAGAAACTGACGCGCTCGGCGCTGCTGGCGGTCGTGTTCGCGTCGATCACGCTGCTGGGCACGTGGGGCGCGGTGCAGAAGATCCCGGCATGGGTCGGCCACCCGGACATGTCGGGCAAGACCGCCACCGCGCAGGGCAGCACGCAGATGGCGCTGGCCATCGGCGCGATCGTCGGCTGCATGCTCGCGCCGCTCGTCGCGGCCTGGCTGAACCGGCGCATCACGTTCTTCCTGCTGTGCCTTGGATCGCTCATCACGTGCCAATTGCTGTTCGCCATGGATTCGTACAGCGGCACATTCCTCGCCCTGACGTTCCTTGTCGGCGGGTTCACGGCGGCGGTGTACGGATGGCTGCCGCTGTACCTGCCGGAATTGTTCCCCACGCGCGTCCGCGCGACGGCGCAAGGCATCTCGTTCAACTTCGGCCGGATCTTCGCCGGCGTAGGCGGGATCGTGCTGGGCGGCGCCGTCCCCGGCGGCTACGCGAAGATGGGCGCGGTCGTGTCGCTGATCTACGTCATCGGGATGATCGTCATCTGGCTCGCCCCGGAGACCAAGGGCAAGCCGCTGCCGGAGTAGCCCGCCGCACGGCGCCAGCGCACTGGCTCACGTCCCCTTTGCTTCCCTTCACTCACCCGCCGCCAGTTGTGGCGACGATTCTGCAATCTCGATCGCTTTGGCCTTCTCGCTCCGAATGAACAGCAGCCCGAGTACGGTCGCGTATGCGAAGGAGTCCGCGGTGATCTCCAGAGCGTGCACCACGCGCAGTACCGGCGGAAAGAAACTGGCCTGGGCCAGCGGGAACAGGCCGACCGTTACGGCGTGCGCCAGTCCCATCGCGAGGATGAACTGTTTGCGGGATTGCGTCCAAAGGACGATGGCCGGGAGCGATGCGACCAGGAAGAGCAGGCTTCGCAGGAACTGCGTCCGGATGATGACGTCGACCGGCGGGATCTTCAAACCTGCAATCCCCGCGTTGTAGTAGGGTTCGACGATCGGGCCGACGCACATTCCGAAAATGAAGTAGATGACGGGAAACGCGAGCCAGGCGAGCGTCACCCGCCAGGCCCATCCCGCGGCACTGGCGCGCGCCAAGGTGGAAGGTTGGGGGCGCCCCTCGCCGGAGGTCATCACGGCGGCGGCGAGCAAGGCCGGCAGCACGATGAAGGCACAGACGAGCACGTTCCTGTCGTGAAGCATCGTGCTGAAAACGGCTAGCTCGATGATCGTGTTCAGGCCCAGCGTGACGAACATCAGCCCTGCGAGCGCAAGGCAACGCAGGGACCATGGGCCGCGCAATCCTCGAACGAGCGGAACCAAGGCGGCCATAAGCAATGGCGCGAGCAGCAGCGATGTGAGGAACTGCGTTCCCGCCGCGCGGGAATCTCCGGGAACGCGCGGGACGGTCGGAAGGCGCAGCGCGGCGACAATCATGCCGCCCAGGACCATGCCGATCCCGTAGGCGAGTCCCCCGAGCAGAATTTTTCCGACGAGCTTCATGTGCGTCTCCCTTTGAGTTGTTGGCGCGCGCGCCGGGCCCAATCGAGATTGGCCTGGTAACTCTCGATCCCGAACCCAAACGCGAGCGTGCCGGTGTCGACGGACCCGGTCCGTCCGGAATCGCGTGCGAAGGCGCGCAGCTCGCGGACGTAGGACTCGAGCTCGCGCTCCATGGCGGCGAGGAACTCCATCGTCACCTGGCGTGGAACGTTGCCGTCGAGGAATGCGAAGCGGAGCATGAGTTGATCAAGGCGCCAGATGAGGTCATCTCGCGTCACGGGCCTGCGCAGCCATTCGCCCAGCGCGTGTTCGCCTGAACCGGTGACGCGGAAGACCTGACGCTTGCGCGCGCTGGCGCCCTCGGCCGATCCGGCGATCCACGCCTTCGCTTCCATGCGGCGCAGGGCGGGATAGATCGAACCGGGGCTGTCGCTGTAGTGGCGCATCGGCGTGGACGAGAACGTCTTGCGCAGGTCGTATCCGGACTGCGGATTCGTCCGGAGCAGGCCGAGCAGTGCGTACTCAAGCGGAGTGGGTGAGGTGCTCATAGTACGAGACGTACTATAGTACGCTGCGTACTATTAGGTCAAGGGCATGAGGCCGCAAGATCCCTGCGGTTAGCTTTGCGCTAGGCTGGCGAACGGTGGCTAAATGGGAGCGCACGATTCTCGAACGTCGTCATCCTGAGGTACTCCGAAGGATCTGGCCGATCCGTCGGTGAAGCCAGATGCTTCGGAGTACCTCAGCATGACACCGGATGGTCGCGACGGTCGAGAATCGTGGCCTCTTATTTTAGCGTCGCAACCAGAGCAGCAGCGACGTCAGGCTCATCCCATCCATGATCTCGTTGCGGGCGATCATCGCCTCAATCTCGCCGCGGGTGAACCATCGCACGGCGTGAATCTCGTCCGCATCATGCTCCCCCACCTTGCTCAGCCCGCGCGCGACGAAGAGGTTGAACGTCGCGCTCGACGTGCCGATGGTCGGGTGATAGCGGTAGAGCGGCTCGACGTGCTGGGCGGCGTACCCCGTCTCCTCGCGCAGCTCGCGCGCGGCGGCGTCGCGCGGGGATTCGTTCTCGTCCACCGCGCCGGCGGGGATCGCCCAGAGCAGCTTCTGCACCGTGTGCCGCCACTGCTGGACCATCAGCACGCGGCTGCTGCCCGCAGGGCCGGCGTCGTCGACAGGCACCACCCCCGCCGCCTCGCGCCAGGGACGGACGACGAAGTAGTCCAGTTCCCGGCCGCTCGGGTGGCGCAGCCGATCGCGCGTGACGTCGAACGTGATTGCGCGCAAGACCCGCTCGCTCGCCAGCGGCTGCCAGATGTAAGACGAAGGCTGCTCCATGATCGCCTCAATCTCCGCGCACGCGATGTCATGTCAAACGGGCGCGATCCGGGCTTGTATCAAGAGGGGCGTCTGGTCAAATGAGAAGACCGAACGCGGAGACGCGGAGTCGGAGGAGAGAACTAGCTCGTATCAGTATTCCTCGTCCTACCTCCTCTACTCTGCGACTCTGCGTTTCGTCTTGATTTCAAACCGGTGGAGGGCGCATTGCGCACGATAACGTTCCTCTTCACGTTCCTACTGGTGCTCACTTCCACTGTCCGCGCCGCAGACAGGCCCAACATCGTCTTCATCATCTCCGATGACCACCGCTTCGACATGATCGGCGCGGCCGGGAACACATCCGTCCACACGCCGAACATCGATCGGCTCGCGAAGGAAGGGACGCACTTCCGGCAGGCGACGATACACGTGCCGCAATGCTCGCCTTGTCGGGCGATGTTGTTGACGGGGCTTCCGCCGCACCAGAACGGGCATTACGCGAACCAGACGCAGCGGGCGGACATCAAGAATGCGGACGGGTTCAAACAGTATCCGACGTTGCCGGGGTTGTTGCGCGAGAGCGGCTATCGCACGGTGCTCGTCGGCAAGTGGCATTTGATCGCCGACCCGTGGAATTGCGGGTTCTCCGACGTGCGCGTCTGGCTGCCCGGGGGCGGCGGGGAGTATCTCGATGAGCCGAAGCTGGCGAAGGGCAACTCGCGCGCGAAGGTCGAGATGAAGGGGTTCACGAACGATCTCTTCGGCCAGGACGCGGCCGCTTTTCTCCGCGGTGATGCGGCGAACGAGAAGCCGTTTTTCCTGTGGGTGGCGCTGACCGCGCCGCACACGCCGCTGGCGCCCAATCCGCCGGAGGTGCAGAAGGTGTACGAGGGGAAGACGGGACAGGACGTCTGGCCGCCCACGCTGCCGAAGGACGCGCACGCGCGGCGGATGAAGGACTACGCCGAGGCGGTGACGATGGCGGATCGCCAGGTGGGTCACATCCTGAGCGCGCTCGACGAACAGAAGTTGGCCGACAACACGATCGTCGTCTTCATGGGCGACAACGGCTACATGATGGGCACGCGTGAGCTGAACAAGCAGAAGGCGTTCCACGGGAAGGTGTACCCGTACGAGGATTCCATCCGCGTGCCGCTGGTGATCAAGGCGCCCGGCGCGAAGCGGCCCGGCGCCGGCGCCGACGCGTGCGTCTCGAGCCTCGACCTTCCGCCGACGCTGGTGAAGCTCGCCGGCGCGACGCCGCCGGCAAACTGGGTGGGCCGCGACATGACGCCCGTCCTCATGGGCGGCGACGACGACACGCCGTTCGCCCACGCCGTCTGCGAGTTCGCCGACGCGGAGAACCCGAAGTTCGGGGACATCAACTATCGGCTCATCCGCACGGCGACGCACAAGCTCATCGACTGGGCCGACGTGACGCGCCCGGACGAGTTCTACGACCTCAAAGCCGATCCGCAGGAGAAGAAGAACCTGATCGGCGACGCTCCGACGAAGGACGTACGCGACGGGTTGCGTCGCGAGCTTCGCGCGTGGATGGAGAAGACGCACGACCCGGCGCTGAACTGGTGAACCATGCGAACGTGTGAACCACAATGGTTGCGAGCACCAACCTCCCTCTCCCACGTACTCGGGGGAGAGGGAGGGGGAGAGGGGCACGCGGCGCGCACCGTCGGAAAGCGCCCAATTCGAAGGTTGGCGCGAGACGTCGGATCGAGCGCGTCGCCGTCGTCGAACGTCGCTTACCCCTCTCCCCCGCCCTCTCCCCGGCGTACCGGGGAGAGGGAGATGGGGCATTGGCGCGCGTTACTTGCGCTGTGTGTCGCGCTGTTCCTCTGTGCTCCCGCTCTGGCCGCGCAGCGGAACGTCCTGCTCATCATCGCCGACGATATGGGGCTCGACGGCGGGTGCTTCGGCAACGACGCCGTCGCCACGCCGAACCTCGATCGGCTGGCGAGCGAGGGGACGCGATTCGCCAACGCGTTCGCGACCGTCTCATCGTGCAGCCCGAGTCGCGCCGTGCTGCTCACCGGCCTCTACACGCACCAGAACGGCCAGTACGGGTTGGCCCACGCGGAGCACAAGCAGTCGACGCGCGACGACGTGCAGAGCCTCCCGAAACTGCTCGGCCAGCGCGGTTACCGCACGGCCATCGTCGGGAAGAACCACGTTACGCCGGAGACGGTTTACAACTACGCGGCGACGCTGAAACCGCAACCGCCGCGCAGCGTGACGGGGATGTCGGTCGCCGCGGGCGATTTTCTGGCGGGGAGAGACGAACGGCCGTTCTTCCTCGTCGTCGGGTTCACGGAGCCGCACCGGGCGAAGGTCGGTTTCGGCAATGATACGAATGCCGCGAGCAAGCCGACGCGCGCGTACGATCCGGCGAAGTTGCGCGTCCCGCCCTTCCTGCCCGATGACCCCGCCGTCCGCGCGGATCTCGCGGAGTATTACAAAGCCATCGATCGGCTCGATCAGGGCGTCGGCCAACTGCTCGATCAGCTCGATCGTTCCGGCCGGCGCGACGACACGCTCGTGATCTTCCTCAGCGACAACGGCATGCCCTTCCCCGGCGCCAAGACGAACCTCTACGATGCGGGCATCCGCTTGCCGCTGATCGTGCGCGTGCCGGGGACGAAACCGGGCATCGTGAGCCGCGCGATGGTCAGTTGGATCGACGTTGCGCCGACCGTGCTGGAGTTCGCGGGCGCTGCGGCACCGAAGACCCTGCCGGGACGATCGATCCTTCCCATCGTCGAGCAGGACGACGCGCCGGATCGCGACGTCGTCTTCGCCTCGCACGTCATGCACGAAGTGACCATGTACTACCCGATGCGGGCGATCCGCACGCGGACGCACAAGCTGATCTGGAACCTCACCGGTCCGCTGCCCTACCCGATCGCGGGCGACATTTTCCGCTCGCCGAGCTGGCGGGCGATCCTCAAGACCGGCGACATGGGCGGGCGGACGCGTGACGGGTATCTTCATCGGCCCGAGTTCGAGCTGTATGACCTGGCGAAGGACCCGAACGAGCTGAAGAACGTCGCCGCCGACGCGGCGTACGCCGAAGTGCTGGCGGACCTCAAGTCGCATTTGATGAAGCAACTGGCGGAAACGAACGATCCGTGGCTGGGACCCGATCGCACCCGAGAGGAATGAAACATGCAGGACACCACACTCCCTCTCCCCGGTACTCCGGGGAGAGGGCGGGGG
>JBAUGM010000711.1:0-6547 GCA_049679725.1 Tepidisphaeraceae bacterium | reverse complement strand
CGGTCCGCGCGTTCGCGTTCGCGAAGACGCAAGCGACGTTTGATCGCCGACCGCGGTACGGGACCGGCTTGCTCTTCGCGGCCCCCGCGCGTCGGATTTGGCTCGCGGCGAGCTGGGCAATAAGTTGACATTTCCGATTCGCCCCCCACAGTGACCGTGGGGACGGTCCTTTCCGCGGAGGCTCGTCATGGCACGGTACTACATGCTGCTGAACTGGACGGAGCAGGGCGTTCGCAACGCGAAGGAGACGGTCAACCGTGCGATTGCCGCCCGGCAGACGTTCGAGAAGCGCGGCGCGCGCCTGCTCGACGTGGCGTGGACGATGGGCGTGTACGACCTGATCCTGTCGGCCGAGGCGCCGGACGACGAGACGATCGCCGCCATCAGCATGGCGCTGTCGGGACTGGGAAACGTGAAGATCTCGACCCTCCGCGCCTTCGGCGAAGAGGAGATGCGACAGGTCCTGCAGAAGGTGTGAAACGGATCCTTGGATCGCGCGCCCTCTTGCCTTCTCCCGGTGAGGGCCAAAGGGGAACCGAATCTATGGTTCTTCGCGCCTGCGAACGCGCGAGTGACGAGCGAAGGAGTGAGAACGAGGTAACCGACGTCTGCGCCTCGCTCATCGCTCGTTCGTGCCCTGCGCGAGCCATTCTCGCAGCTTCATGGCGATGGCAGTGGGGTTGTTGTCGATGTTGCAGAGGATGACGACGGTGTAACCGAGGTCCGGGTAGATCTCGAACTGGTTCGTGATGCCGACCCAGCCGCCGCCGTGCCAGACGATGCGGGCGCCGTTGTACTGCCGGAGGTGACAGCCGTAGCCGTACTGCCCGCCGCGGTCAGTTTCGATCCGGCCCGTCCAGATCGTCTTGAGCGATTGCTCGCTCAGCAGCGTGTGATCGCGCAGCGCGGCGTCGAACTTCAGCATGTCGCCGACGGTTGAATAGCCCAGGCCGACGGGGACCCCACGGATCGGGAGGCGGAAGACGTTGCTCCGGCGCTGGCCGCCGGGTGCGTCCATGTAACCGGTGGCGAGGCTCGGCGGGTCGGTGTCGAGGTCGTAGTTGTCGGTGTTCGTCATTCCGGCGGGTTGGAAGACGTGCGCGCGGACGTAGTCGTGGTACGTCTGACCCGAAGCTTTCTCGATGATCGCGCCGAGCAGATAGTAGCCGCAGTTGCTGTAGAGGAACTTCGACCCGGGCTCGAACGCCGGCGAGTCGTTGACGAAGGACGGGAGGTAATCCTTGACGGCGCGGTAGCGCTTGTCGAACAGGCCGTTCGACGCCGAGCCGCCGCTGGGCAAGCCGGAGGTGTGGGAGAGCAGGTGGCCGACGGTCACGCGCTCGGCGACGTCCTTGTTCGCGTAATCCGGCATGACTTTCCCGACCGTGTCGTCATACGAGAGCTTGCCCTGCTCGACCAGCTGCGCGACCGCGACGGCGGTGAACATCTTGCCGATCGACGCGACGTTGAACTTCGTATCGACGCGGTTGGGGACGTCCCACGCCCGGCTCGCGAACCCCGCGGCGCGCTCGTAGAACGGCTTGCCGTCCTTCGCCACGAGGATCGCGCCGGAGAACGCGTCCGCCTCGCTCAGCTTCGTGACCAGCGCGTCGATCCGCTCGTGGATCGCCTGCTCGCTCAGCCTTTCCTTCGGCAGCAGATCCGGCGGCGCTTCGACGCCGCGCTGCCCCGTGCCGAGGATCTTGTGCGGCGGCTGCTCCGTCACCGCCATCGAGATCTCATACCCGTAGCCCGTCCGCTTCGCCTGAACGAATGCGGCGATCTTATGCGGCTCGGACGCGCTGATTCTACGCAACGCGAAGCCGTCCGATTCCTTGAAGCGACCGAGGTTCCGGTTGGTGATCTGGTCGACGGGCAGTGCGCCCGAGGGCGGCGGAGCCATGCGCTCGGCGACAAACTGCTTGATCGTCGCGCGGTCGCCCGAGTTTACCGCGTCAAGCCACGCGGCGAACAGCTTGCCGGCGGGCGTGTCGGGCGCGCTGACCTCATCCGCGCGCGCCTGCGCTCCCGTGAGACATGACAGGATCAGGATCGCCACGGTCGATTCGCGCAGGCAGTGCATGCCCGGTGGTATGCGCGGGCGGCGGATCTGGTTGGCGCTCGCACTACAACTCGCGCGTCGCCAGGAGCTGGTAGTCGGCGTCGCCCTCGAGCTGGCGCTCGAAGTGGTAGTACTGATGTTTGTTGATGAACGCGATCCTCAAGTTGATGTCCGCCTGGGCGAGGTCGTCACTGCGCTCGAAGCTGGCGTCCACGACTTGGAGCCCAGCGGACTGGAAGCGGTCGACCGTTTCGGAGACCAGGCCGACCTTCCACTTGCGGCGGATCGTCACCGTGCGGTAACGCACCTTCGGCAGGAGATCCTCGAAGTAATCGAGCAGCCACAACGCGCCGACGACGAGCAGGGCGGCGAGGATCGTCATCAGGTACATGCCGAGCCCGGCGGCCAATCCGACGGCGGCGACGCACCACATGGCGGCGGCGGTGGTCAGGCCGCGCACGGTGCCCTTGTTGTGGAGGATCGTGCCCGCGCCGAGGAAGCCGACGCCGGTCATCACGCCGTAGGCGATGCGCGCGGGGTCGATGTTGATGTTGACGTTCGACTGGTGCGGCCAGAGCTTGCGCGCGAACTCGGTGGAGACGATCATGGCCATCGCGCTGCCCAGGCAGACGAGGATGTTCGTGCGGAAGCCGGCCTGTCGCCCGCGGAACTCGCGCTCGAGCCCGACGAGCCCGCCGGCGGCCGTCGCCAGAAGCAATCGAACGAACCCCTCCCACGGCCACCCGAGCGACGCGGCCCAGCCGCTCACGCGCGCGTCCCAGCCGTCGATCACGCCGAGCATGGCGATGAGGTCCATCCGGCACGTTTTAACGCAACGCTAACAATCGGTCCACGCGGGAATGCTGGGGCGAGATGGGGTGAGGGGGGGATGGGGTGAGGCGATCGCTGTTCCGCGTTTTACCCTGCTCACCCCCTCACCCCTCACCCCAGCACCCCCTCATCGCCTTCCCGTCGCCCGCCGTCCCGTCGTTTCCTTGTGCTTGGCGGTTGCCTTTTGAAGCACGTGCCGCGCCTTGTTCAGGTCCGCGACCTTGAAGACGCCGGTGGTTCGCCCGCCGGGGGCGCCGCTGGTGCAGTAGGCGTAGTTGATGTTGATGTGGTTCTCGCCCAGCAGCTGCGCGACGTCCGCCAGCGCGCCGGGCCGGTTGGAGAGGTCGAGACAGAGGACCTCGGTTTCGGTCATCGGCAGGTTGAGCCTGGTGAGGACGGCGCGGGCGTTGGCCTCGTCTTCAACGACCATCCGCAGGACGCCGTGCTCCTGGGAGTCGACCAGCGTCATCGCGACGAGGTTGACCTTCGCGTCGGCCAGCGCCTTGGTGACTTGCGCCAGGATGCCGGGCTTGTTGACGAGGAAGACGGAGAACTGGGTGGCGGTCGTCGTGTCGGACATGGGGCGCCTCCGGCGAATAGGGATGAAGGATGAGGGCGGAGGGATGAAGGAACGCCGTTTCATCCCTCATCCCTCTGCCCTCATCCCTACTCACAACAGCACCTTCACCGCCTCCTTCTGCGACGGCTTGACCGTGAGGATCCGGTCCAGCCGCGTGATCTTCAGCAGTTCGAGCAGCTTCGGGCCGACGCCGCAGAGGACGAACTTGCTGCTCTTGAGGGCGGAAAGCTTCTTGTTCAGCGTGAGGACGATGCCGATCGCCTGCGAAGAGAGGTACTGCACCTTCTCGAAGTCGAGGATCAGGCGGCGCCGGTCCTCCTCGTCGACGAGGCGGTAAAGCTCCTGGCCGATCTCCTCGAGCATGAGCGGGTCCATCAACGACGGCGTCTTGAACTCGACGACGGTGAATTTTTCGATCGGTTGAACGGTGAAATGTGGACTCATGAGTGCTCGAAGAATAAGCTCCAAACAACAAATCCCAAATTCCAAACAAGGGTGAAAACGGAAAAGGAAGAAACGAAGGACCGCCTGATTCTACACGTTTGCCCTCGCTTTCGCGTTTCTTCTTTGCCGTTTGTTTGGGATTTGGGATTTGTCATTTGGATTTTTCTTCCCAGCTCCCAGCGCCACCGCCAGGACGTCGTCAACCGTCTCCGCGAAATGAAACTTCAGCGTCTTCTTCACCTCATCGGGGATGTCCGGCAGATCCTTCTCGTTGCGCTTCGGCACGATGACCTGCTTGATGCCCGCCCGCTTGGCGGCGAGCGTTTTCTCCTTCAGGCCGCCGATGGGCAGGACCAGGCCGCGGAGGGTGATCTCGCCGGTCATGGCGACGTCGCGGTGGACAGGACGGTTCAACAAGAGCGATGCCAGCGCGGTGAACATGGCGACGCCGGCGCTGGGGCCGTCCTTGGGGATGGCGCCGGCGGGGACGTGGATGTGGATATCGCTCTCGGCGAGCAATTTGCCGTCGATGCCCAACTGATCGGCGCGGGTGCGGACGAGCGTGTACGCCGCCGTCGCGGATTCCTTCATGACGTCGCCGATCTGGCCGGTCAGGGTGATGTTTCCCTTGCCCGGCATGCGCGACGCCTCGATGAAGAGGATCTCGCCGCCCACGGGGGTGTAGGCCATGCCGGTGGCGACGCCGGGGACGCTCGTGCGCGAGGCGAGCTCGGGCTCGAAGCGGTGGGGGCCGAGGACTTTGGTGACGGTCTCGGGCGTCACGATCGCCTTCTCGGTGTTCCCGCCGACGATCTCGGCGGCGATCGACCGCGCGACGGAGCCGATGCTGCGCTCCAGGTTGCGCACGCCCGCCTCGCGCGTGTAGCTCTCGATAATGCGCCGCAGCGCGGGATCCTGGAACTTCGCCTGCTTGGTCGTCAGCCCGTTGGCGTCGAGCTGGCGGGGGACGAGGTAGCTCTTGGCGATGGCCAGCTTGTCGCTCTCGGTGTAGCCGGGGATGTCGATCACTTCCATGCGGTCGCGCAGCGGGCCGGGCACGGTGTCCATCGTGTTGGCGGTGGCGATGAACAGCACCTTCGACAGGTCGAACGGGACGTCGAGGTAGTGGTCGGTGAACGTGGAGTTCTGCGCCGGGTCGAGCACCTCGAGCATGGCGGAAGCGGGGTCGCCGCGGAAGTCGGCGCCCATCTTGTCGATTTCGTCGAGCATCATGACGGGGTTGCGCGTCCCCGCCTTGCGCAGCTCGGCGATGATGCGGCCGGGCATGGAGCCGATGTACGTGCGGCGGTGGCCGCGGATGTCGGCCTCGTCGCGCACGCCGCCCAGGGCGACGCGGATGAACTTGCGCCCCATGGCCTCGGCGATGCTCTTGCCCAGAGAGGTCTTGCCGACGCCCGGCGGGCCGACGAAGCACAGGATCGCCCCCCCTGTCCCGTCGCCGCCCCCCTGTCCTGAGCCTGTCGAAGGGGCATCGCTGACCTTGCCCTGCTTGAGCTTGAGCACGGCAAGGTACTCGATGATGCGGCGCTTGACCTTGTCCAGGTCGTGGTGGTCGCGGTCGAGCTGGGCTCGGGCGCGCGGGAGGTCGATGACGTCCTCGGTCGTCAGCGCCCAGGGGAGCTCGCTGACGATCTGGAGCCATGTGCGGATGACGCCGTACTCGGGCGACGCGCTGGGGATCGATTCCAGGCGCGCCAGCTCGCGGTTGGCCTCCTTCATGACGTTCTCGGGCAGCTTGGCGCCGTCGAGCTTGGTGCGCAGCTGCTCGACCTCGCTGCCGCCGCCGGGGGAGTCGCCGTCGCCCAGCTCCTTGCGGATCGCCTTCATCTGCTCCTGCAGGTAGTAGCGGCGCTGCGAGCGGTCGATGTTCTCCTTCACCTGCGTCTGGATCTTCGATTGCAGCTCCAGCACGTCGAGCTGCGTCGCCAGGCGCGCCGCGATCATGCGCAGGCGCTTCTCGACGTCGAGCTCCTCGAGCATGAGCTGCTTGTCGGCCGTGTCGGCTTGAAGGTTGGCGGCCAGGAAGTCCGCCAGGGCCGACGGATTGGTGATGCTGTTGAGCACCTGCGCCGCTTCATCCGGCGTGTTGGGCGACAGCTCGATCACCCGGTTCGCCTGCTGCCGGACGGATGCGACGAGCGCATCGAGCCCCGGCCCCTCGACGAGGCTGTCTTCGAGGATCTCGATCCGGCCCATCGCGAACGGCTCATTCTGCGTGATCTCCAGCAACCGGAACCGCGTCAGCCCGTGCACGATGATGGATTGGTTGCCATCGGGGAGCTTGAAGAGCTTGAGGATCATGCTGGCGACGCCGACGGTGTTCAGGTCGCTCATCTGCGGGTCTTCGACGTCGCTGTTGCGCTGCGTGACGACGCCGATGACCTTCTCGCCCGGCATGACCTCATCCAGGAGGTTCTTGCTCTTGGGCCGCCCGACGTTGAGCGGCATCACCGTGCCGGGGAAGACGACGATGTTGCGGATGGGGAGGATCGGCAGCAGGTTCGGGATCGTCAGCCGCTGCCCGTTCGTGCCGGTGCGGATGATGGTGGACGTGGGCGATCGTTCGATGACGTGAGATTCGGCCATGGCTGTAGGGGCGAACCTTGTGT
>JBAUGM010000710.1:0-4660 GCA_049679725.1 Tepidisphaeraceae bacterium | reverse complement strand
CCGCTGGCCGCGCCCCGCAAGCGGGGCCGCTAAACGGACGCGACGTCGATTCAACGATGCGAGCCTTCCTTCCCGCCATCTTCTCCCTCCTCGTCGCCGCCGCGGGGTGGTTCTACATGTTCTATTCGCGGGCGGCGCAGGGGTTGGCCGAGATCGAGAACGAACCCCGCAACCTCCGCCGCATCCGCTTGCGCCGCGTGGGCGGGTTCATGATGTTCTGCCTCGCCATCGCGTTCTTCATCGGGTTTCAGCCCTACGTCTGGCGCTCGGAGAGGGTTGCCCTGGTCACGTGGACGCTCGTCATGCTCCTGCTGCTGGCGATCGTCGTCCTCGGCCTGATCGACCTCCGCCTCACGTGGCAACTCCGCAAGCGCCGAAAGTAGCGTCGCAACCGCTCTGCGCATCGCGCTGATGCATCGCGCTGCCTGTATCATCCCGCCCATGCCCCGCCTCAAGCATCCGATCCTGCTGATCGTCCTCCTCGCCGCCGGCTGCGCAGAACCTGGTTCCACCAGCGGCCTCGCGGTCGTCCCCATGCGGATCGGGTCGGAGACGTTCCAGCTCGAAGTCGCCAACACCGGCGCCGCGCGCGAGCGCGGCCTGATGCAGCGCGACGCGATGCCCGCCGATCACGGCATGATCTTCGTCTTCGACGAGCCGCGCGAGCTGAGCTTCTGGATGAAGAACACGCGCATCCCGCTCGACATCCTCTACCTCGACGAAACCGGGCAGGTCGTCTCCATCCACCAGATGAAGCCGTACGACACGAAGACCAAGACCGTCAGCGCCCGCCCGTCGAAGTACGCCATCGAGCTGAACGTCGGACGCTCGGCCGCGGCGGGAGTGAAGGTCGGCGATGTCCTGGAGATTCCCGCAAGTGCCCGCCAGCCCGTGGATTAGTCATCACCGCGCCAGCCCGACACGTTCCGAAAAGCCCCTGATTCCCATCAAGTCTACGGCCGGAAAAGCCGACTGAAGAACAAGGGACTCAGATCGGGGTCCGCTTGGCCGATTCCGTCGCGCCGGGCAGGTTTTCTCGGACGAAGGGCTCGGTTGGGCACGCGATGAGTTCGGCGCTTCCGTCACTACGATTGGTCACCGAGGCGACGACGACGTCCGTCCCGCCCGGCCCGCGCCCCGCGCAAATGCACGAAACCGACGTCGACTCCATCGCCTGCGTCGTCCCGCTCGAGCGCCACATCCAACGGGCGCAGGACGAGATCGACTCCCTCCGCGCCGAGGTGAACGTCCTCCGCCGCCGCGACGAGACGCTGAAGTTTTACATGCACCGGCTGGACGAGGAGCTGCGCCTGGCCGCGCGCCTCCAGCAGGATTTCCTCCCCAAATACCTCCCGCAGGTGGGCAACGTCCACTTCCACACGCTCTTCCGCCCCGCCGGGTACGTCAGCGGCGACCTGTACGACGTCATGCGGCTCGACGAGCGCAGCGTCGGCTTTTACATGGCCGATGCCGTCGGTCACGGCATGCCCGCGGCGCTGCTCACGATGTTCCTCAAGAACGCGCTGGTCACCAAGGACATCAGCCTCGCCGGCTACCGCCTCCTTTCGCCCGCGCAGACGATGAAGCGCCTCAACGATGCGCTCGTCGAGCAGAACCTCTCGCAAGCCACCTTCGCGACGGCCGTGTACGGGTACGTGAACACCTCCACGCTCCGCATGACCTTCGCCCGCGGCGGGCACCCCTGCCCGATCCTCCTCCGCACCGACGGAACCGTCGAGCACCTCGAAGCCGACGGCAGTCTGCTCGGCATCTTCCCCGATGAAGCGTTCGGCGAGACGACCGTCCAGCTTGCGCCCGGCGACCGCGTCTTCATCTTCACCGATGGGATCGAGGTCGCGTTTTCCGATGATCAGACCATGGACGTGCAGCGCTGGCGCGACGAGCTCTTCGCCCGCCGGAACATGTCGACGCCGGAGCTGATCAACGACTTCGCCGACCACCTCGACCGCGAGGTCGGCAGCCTCACGCCGAAAGACGACCTCACGATGATCGTGATGGAAGTCCAAGCCTGACCTGCCCTGAGCTGCGTCGAAGGGACCTGCCCTGAGCTGCGTCGAAGGGTCCCGCCGCAATTGGGTTCGTTCCGCGCATTCGCGAATCAGGTAAACAGAGGTCAACGGGCGTCAACTGCGGTAAACCTACGTCAACCGTTTCGCGCACCTTCACCACCTCATCTCGCGCAGATCCCGCAGGCTGGAATCTCGCGGTCTCGCGCGTCCACGCGCCGTCCCCGGCGGTCTGGGCGCTTTTGGGTTCGTTCCGCACATTTCGCATCGACTGCACATTCCTGAACATTCCCGCACATTGCAGAACATTCCGGCACATTCTGGAACGTTCATCCGACGTCACTTTCAAAGAACCCCGCTTGACTTCGACGAGCTCAGTCGAGTCGCGGCTTCGCGGACGAAAGCGTGTTGGTCCGCGAATCCGCAACTCGACTGGAGCATCACCCACCGGTCTTTGTTTCCCTTCCCCTGGCGAATCACGACCCTGTCCGCGGTCGAAGTCCACGTCGCGCACGCGCAGCGTGCACGCCTCCCCGATCCGCATCCCGGTCCCGTACAGCAGCCGGACGATCACGCCCGTCTCGGTGTCCGCGGGGATCGCCGCGAGCAGCCGCCGCACCTCGCCGGTGCTCAGGACGGTCGGCAGCGTGCGCGGCCGGTTCGAGCGCAGCCCGCGGATGTCACCGAGGTGGTCCGGCTCCAACTCGCGCGCGAGCACCGTTTCGTAGAGGAACACCAGCGCGCAGATCGCCTGGTTCTGACTCGACGCCGAGAGGCGGCGCTCGACCGCCATGTGCGTGAGGAACGCCGCCACGTCCTCGCCGCGCAACTCCGCCGGCCCCCGCCAGCGCCCGTCCAATCCTCGATGGAAGCGGAAGAACTGCTCGACCCACCGCCCGTACTGCTCGCGCGTGGACCGAGCCAGGTGAGCCAGCCGACAAGCGCGATCAAGCTGCTGGAGCAATTTCACGCCATTAGGTTAGCGGTTTGTTCGGTACGATCAAGATATTTCGGACGGTTCCCATTGAAAACCCGCTTTGCGGCTCAGAAAGGCCGAGGTTACCCTTCACCAAACCGCGCGGGACTGGCCCGCGGTCACGATAATCAATGGTTATGCGACACAGATGGACGCGAAACCGCTACACGAAGATGTCTCGCTGCTGAACGGTGGGGCCGAACTGCTTGATCGCGTCGAGCCGCTCTGGTCACAGTTGCGTCGGCATCACGCGGACTTGGCCCCGCAATGGAGCGCCAGCTTATTGGCAACTTCCTTCAAGGAGCGACGGGCGGAACTTGTCGGCAAGGCCGGGATTTTGGTTTCGATGGCGACCTGTCACGCGCAGGACATCGGCTATTGCGTCAGTACTATCACGTCCGACGCGACGGGTGAGGTGGATTCGCTTTACGTGATCCCGTCGCACCGCGGAAGCGGCGTCGGACACGCGCTGATGTCAACGGCAATGGACTGGTTTGGCAGGCAATCCGTTCGATCGATTGTCGTAAACGTGATAAGCGGCAACGATGACGCACAACAATTTTACGCGCGGTACGGATTTCTGCCGCGGACGGTTCGACTGCTTCGGCCGGGCGGCGGTGTCGCATAACCCGCCGACTATGAATCCCTTCTGAGGTCAAGGGGCTCTTTGCGCGGGGAGTCTGCGCGGGCCGCCGCGAAGCGGGGGCTCTTTCCTTGGAAGATCTGTCTTTCCGTCTTTCCGATTGGTCGGTCGTGCCGCGTCGTCGTCGTCGTCGGGCCGGTGCGCTTCACGCGACTATTCGAGGGTCATCCCGGCCGCGGTGTGGGACAGAAAAAGGGACAGACAGAAAAAGGGGTCACCTTGATTTTTCGGTAGCCGGCTGAAAAATCACGGTGACCCCTTATTCCGCCCCTTATTCCGCCTTATTCCGCCCGGTGACCCCTTATTCCGCCCGGTGACCCCTTATTCCGCCCACTTGCGGTCGCGCGTCGCGCGTGCGCCGCCGCGGCCGCTCAACGGCCTTATGTTATCCAGCGCATGGCGATCCATCGTGATAACACAACGTGCGGGACCTCGGCGCCGCGCGTCACAGGAACTCGAAGATCACCTCTCCCCCTTTGTCCCCGGGGCGCCTCCGCCCGGCCGAACGTTTGCCCTATGCCTCCCGGCCGTCCGGCGCTATGATTGCTGCTCGTCAGCAACTCAGGAGACCCTGATGCCCGTGTCCACCGCAACCGAGCCGCCCGCCTTCGGGCAGATCGCCCGACAGATGACCAAGATCATGGAGCAGGCCCAGAAGGGCTATTTCGCGTTCTCGCCCAACGAGACGTGGACGCCGAACGTCAACATGTACGAGACGGATGACGGCTATCACGTCTGCGTCGACCTCTGTGGCGTCGAGAAGGAGAAGATCGATCTGGTGGTTCACGACCAGCGGCTCACCCTCCGCGGGCAGCGCCACGTGCCCAGTTGCGAGGAGATCGAAGGGGACAACGACCGCGTCCCGCGCCGCGTGCGCGTTCACGTCATGGAAATCGACCACGGCGCCTTCTGCCGCGACGTCGAACTCCCCCACGACGTCGCCGCCGACAGAATCGTCGCCAAGTACGACAACGGGGTGTTGTGGATTCATCTTCCCAAGAAGTGATGTAGGGG